>CALGVD010000128.1 GCA_937920275.1 uncultured Pseudomonadota bacterium | reverse complement strand
CGCGCTTCTCCGGCTTGGTGCGCACGTTCATGTAGCAGGCGTAGGTGGCGGTCATCACGCGGCCCTCTTCCCGACCGTCGCGCGGATCGTGTTCTCGATGCGCTCCAGTGACGGCAGCCACAACTGCTCGAGGTGCGGCGTCGAGGGCACCGGCGTATGCGGCGGCGTGATCTTCGCGGGTGCAGCCTTGAGCGAGGAGAACGCCTCGGTGGCGGCGAGTGCGGTGATCTCGCTCGCCATGCCGCAGTACGGGTCGCTCTCATCGAGCACCACCAAGCGACCGGTCTTGCCGACCGAGGCGAGGATCGCATCGCGGTCGAGCGGCGAGGTGGTGCGCGGGTCGATCACCTCGACGGAGATGCCTTCGCGCGCCAGCTTGTCGGCGACCTTGTTGGCGAGCAGCACCATGCGCGAGAACGCGACCAGGGTGACATCGGTGCCGCTGCGGGTGATGTTGGCCTTGCCGAACGGCACGAGGTACTCGCCGTCGGGCACTTCACCGGTCTCGCCGTAGAGCAGCTTGTGCTCGCAGAAGATCACCGGATCGTTGTCGCGGATCGCCGTGGCGAGCAGGCCTTTGGCATCGGCGGGACTCGACGGCAGCGCCACCTTCAGGCCGGGGATGGCGGTGAGCATCGCGTACAGGTTCTGCGAGTGCTGCGGCCCTGCGCCGAAGCCCGCACCCATCAGCGTGCGGATCACGACCGGCACATCGCACTTGCCGCCGAACATGTAACGGAACTTCGCCATCTGGTTGAGCATCTGGTCGAGGCAGACGCCCATGAAATCCATGAACATCACCTCTGCCACCGGGCGCAGTCCGGTGAGCGCAGCGCCGTTGGCGGCACCGACGATCGCCGACTCGGTGATCGGCGTATCGATCACGCGTCGACGGCCGAACTCGGCGGCGAAGCCCGCCGTGACGCCGAAGGTGCCACCTGCTGCCTCGTCCTCGCCGGCGGTGCCGCCGAGTCCGCCGACCACATCCTCGCCGAGGATGATCACCGTGGGGTCGCGGCGCATCTCCTGGGCAAGCGCATCGGAGAGCGCTTCACGATAGGTCTTGATGGCCATGTCAGTAGCTCCCGTAGACGTCGGTGTAAAGGGCATCGTTGGACGGCTTGGGGGCGGCCTTCGCCACCGCGACCTTGTCCTCGATGAGTTCGATGATCTCTTCGTCGATCTCCCGCAGCTCGTCGGCGCCGATGTCGAAGTCGCTGACCAACCGGGCCTCGAACTTCACGAGCGGATCGGCGGTCTCGCGCAGGCGATCGACCTCGCCGGCGCCCCGGTACTTCTGCATGTCGCCCTCGAAGTGACCGTACCACCGGTAGGCGAAGGCTTCGACCGCTGCGGGGCCGTTGCCCGCGCGCGCATGGACGACGGCACGCCCGACCGCGTCGTAGACCGAGAAGAAATCGACGCCGTCGGCCTTCTCCGCGGGCATGCCGAACGCCGCGGCCCGCTTGGCGATGTCCGCACCGCCCAGGTGGTAGCCGGTGCCGGTGAACTCGGCGTAGCCGTTGTTCTCGTACATGAAGATCATCGGCAGCTTCAGCACCGCCGAGAAGTTGAGCGACTCGGCGACCGTGCCCTGGTTGGAGGCGCCGTCGCCGATGAACGCCATCGCGACCCCGTCCGTACCGAGGGTCTTGTGGGTGAGCGCAGCGCCCACAGCGATGGGCGGCGCGCCGCCGACGATCGCGTTGGCGCCGAGCATGCCCTTCGAGAGGTCGGCGATGTGCATCGAGCCGCCCTTGCCTTTGCAGACGCCGTCGGCCTTGCAGTAGATCTCGAGCAGCATCGCGCCGATGTCCACGCCCTTGGCGATGCAGTGGCCGTGGCCGCGGTGCGTCGAGCCGATGTAGTCGGTGTCACGCAGGTGCATGCAGGCACCGACCGCGATCGCCTCCATGCCGCAATAGAGGTGCACGAAACCGGGCACCGTGCCCATCTGCACTTCGCGTCGCATCCTCTCCTCGAACTCGCGGATGGCGCGCATGCGCCGGTAAGCCTCGAGCAACATGACCGGGTCGTAACTCATCGCACTTCCTCCGGACGCCGTAGAGGCGTCGTCGTCATTTCCGTTTCCGTTCAGGCAGGGCAAAAGCAAAGATCTCATCGCCCGCGGGCGCGCCGAACCACAGATGGTGGCCGGTCACCAGGACCACGAACTGCCGACCGTCGGCTTCGTAGGTCATCGGCGTGGCGTGCGTGCCCGCGGGAAGTTCGTGCCGCCAGACCATCTCGCCGGTCTCG
Organism: uncultured Pseudomonadota bacterium; assembly: GCA_937920275.1. Lineage (GTDB taxonomy): Bacteria > Pseudomonadota > Gammaproteobacteria > Steroidobacterales > Steroidobacteraceae > UBA964. Next base: position 16,469 of record CALGVD010000128.1, on the reverse strand, counting down.
GCATCGAAGGCGCGGATCACCTGGTCCATGGTGCCGGCGATGAACACCAATCCACCGGCGGTGACGATCGGACCACCGAGGTTCGGCGTGCCGAGGTTCCATTCGAACTTGAACGGCAACTGCTTCTCGATCGACCCGAGCGGTACGCGCCAGCGGACATCGCCGCTCACCATGTCGATGGCCACGAGCTCGCCCCAAGGCGGCGCGGTGCAAGGGGCGCCCCAAGGGGACAGCAGCCAGGTGCGGTTGGTGCCGTAGGGCGTGCCGATGCCGGCCGCGATGTCCTTGCCGCCCTCGAGTCCGATGCCCTCGAGGCCCGGGATCTCGCTGCGCGGGATCATGCGCAGGACCTGTGCCACGCGGTTCACGTTCACGAACATGGTGCGGGTCTTGGGGTCGAACGCGGCGCCGCCCCAGTTGGCACCGCCGGCGCTGCCCGGCGTGAGCAGCGTGCCCTGCGCGGACGGCGGCGTGAAGATGCCTTCCGAGCGGTACTTGCGGATCTCTTTGCGGCACTGCCAACGGTCCCAGGGGGTGAAGCCCCAGGCATCGTCCTCGGTGACCGGGCCGATCGGTACGAGCGGCGCGGGCTTCACCGGGAAGGGCTGCGTCTTCGCGAGCCACTCGCCGGGCAGGGCGCCTGTCTGCGGCACCGGACGCTCTTCGATCGGGAACAGCGGTTTGCCGGTGCGCCGGTCGAAGACGAACACGAAACCCTGCTTGGTGTTCTGCACCACAGCCGGGACCAGTGCGCCGTTGCGCGGCAGGTCGGCGAGCAGCGGCGGTGCGGAGACATCGTAGTCCCAGATATCGTGCTTCACGAGCTGGAAGTGCCACATGCGCTTGCCGGTCGTCGCATCGAGCGCGACCAGCGAGCTCGAGTAGAGGTTGTCGCCCTTGCGCATGCCGCCAAAGAAATCAGGTGACGCCGACCCGACCGGTGCGTAGATGATGCCGCGCGCTTCGTCGGCGACCATCGTCGACCAGACGTTCGCCGCGCCGCTGCGCAACGCGCTGCCCTCGAGCCAGGTCGCGAAGCCGGGGTCGGACGGATCGCGCGGGATGGGGTCGAACTGCCAGCGCAGCGCACCGGTGCGTGCGTCGAAGGCGTGCACCGTGCCCGGCGGGGCGTCGGTGCGCAGGTTGTCCATGATGAACGAGCCGACCGCCACCACGCCGGAGACGACGACCGGCGCCGAGAAGATCGCCGACTCGCCCTTCCACTTGTCGACCGGCCGCGCGATCGCGACCTCGCCGTCCTTGCCGAAGCCTGCGCAGCGGCGACCGGTGCGCGAGTCGACGGCGATGAGACGCGAATCGACCGTACCCATGAAGATGCGGGTCGCGCAGGCTGCGCCTGCGGGCGCCTGCGGATCCTGCCAGCGGGTGACGCCGCGGCAGTTGTAGGAGTAGGGGATCTTGTGGTCGAGCGCGACCTTCGCATCGTGGACCCAGCGCTCGCGGCCCGTCGCGGGGTCGAGTGCGACGATGCGGTTGAACGGCGTACAGAACACGAGGCTGCCATCGACGAGGATGGGCGTCGTCTGCGTCGAACTGTTGGTGATGAGCTCTGCGCCGCGTCGCTGGACCTCGCCGGTCGAGTAGCGCCAGGCGATCCCGAGCTGACCGACATTGCTGCGGTCGATCTGGCGCGACTGGGAGTGACGGGTGCCGCCCGATGTGCCGCCGAAGTAGCCCCAGCCCTTGCCGTCGTCGGCGCTCGCCGACGCGCTCGCGGCAGCGAGCAGCAGGCAGGGGATCATCGTGCGGAATCGTTGCAGCATCGTATCGGGCCTCAAAGATCCCGCGGTCCGCCGAGTTCGAGCGGTGCGGTGTAGGTCGGTTCCGGCGCGCCACGCCCGATGATGTACACGTTCTCCATGTGGCAGGGGCCGTGCTTGCCGCCGAAGTACAGGCAGTCGAGGCTGACGGTCATGTCCTCTTCGAGGACGAAGCCCTGTGCGCCGCGCGCGCCGAGCGAGGGGAAACCGACCGGCATCTCGACGGGCGTGAGGCCGATGCCATGCGCCAGCGTCAACAGCTTCTCCGGCGCCGGGACCCCCGCCGCCTTGGCGTGTTCATAGGCGATGCGGATGCACTCGCCGGTGTGGTTGCCGGGACGAAGGTGGTCGGCGGCCTTGAGGAAGCCGTCGCGGATCGCATCGTGCACGGCCTGGTACTCGGCGGGCGGCGTGCCGATGTAGGCGGTGCGGTTGATGTCGATCCACGCGCCGTCCTTGGTGCCCAGCGTCTCGAGGATGACGATCTGACCCTTCTCGAGCGGCTTGTCGTAGCGGGTGCGGAACAGTTCGGGCAGGAATTCGCCGGCGAAGGCGCCGCCGAACAGCAGCACGCCCTCATCGAGCGGCATGATGTCGCGGGAGATCATGAACGCACCGAGCTCGCGTTGCAGGTCGGTCCAGGTGATGCCGGGGCGCACCAAAGATTGTGCGAAAGCGATGCACTCATCGCCCGCACGGCCTGCCGCACGGTAGGCGTCGAGCTCGGCGGGGCTCTTCACGCTGCGCGCCTTGATCATCAGATCGAGCGCATCCTCGATGCCGAGCGCGGCGTAGCGCGGGTCCTTGCGCAGGTGGAAGCCGACGCGCAGATCGTCGAAGCCGATGCGGGCGCCGGTGAGACCGTGCGCGTGCAGGGTCTCGGCGAGGCTTGCGATCACATCGGGCTCGGAGCGCCCACGCACCCGTTCCACATATCGGGCGGTCGCCGCTTCGGCGATCGAGCTGCGACGCGCCCAGGGGTCGGGTTGACGCGCCATCTCGCAGAAGGTCAGCAGTTCGAAGACGCGGATCTCCCCTGCGCGGTCGGGCTTGCCGTTCTCTTCCATGACGGAGAGCAGGGCGAAATTGGCTTCGGGGATCGCGAGGACCACCGGGATGGACGGGTCGCGGGCGATGACTGCGGCCGCCAGCGGCTCTTGCAGGTTCCAACGCTCGAGGACCGAGGTGTAGCCCGTGGCGTAGGCGACATCGTATTGGTGGGTGAGGACGACCGCGTCCAGACCGGCCGCTGAAAGGCCTGCCCGGATCCGCTCGATGCAGAAATCGCCCATGACGCCATGCCCCCGGTGTCGTTTGCCACGCTGCTGGATAAAAAAAACAGTCAGTACGGCTTTTTAAGGCATTATAGGGATGCCGTTCGATTAGTCAAAGCAGAGGGGGGTTGCATGCTGCTGAACCTGGAACGAGCCCGACAGAAGATGGAGGCCGCTGGCCTCGATGCCTTGGTCGCCGCGCTGCCGCGCAATGTCTACTACGCCTCCGGGTTCTGGACCCGCATCTCCGAATGGGGGTTTGCCGAGAACCAGGCTGCGGTGGTCCTGCCACGGGATCCGGCCAAACCCGCGACCCTGGTGCTGCCGGAGTTCGCGATGGCCGGCCTGCTCGAGACCCCGACCTGGATCCCCCGGGTGCGGGTCACCGAGTTCCTGAACACCTCGTTCGTGGCGCGGGAGCCCGAACCGGTCCGGCTCGACCCGCTGCAGGCCGATGTCGAGCGTCTCTACGGTGAAAAAGTGGTCGGTGACCTCGAGCCTGACCTGGTCGCCGGTACGACGGCAGCCTTGCGCGATCTCGGGCTCAAGCGCGCGCGGGTCGGCTTCGACGATCTGCGCCTCGGGCAGCATGTGAACGCGATGCTCGATGGGTTGCGGGTGGTCGATGGCCTCGATTGCTGGCTCGACATCCGTAAGGTGAAGACGCCGCAGGAGATCGAGTTCCTGCGCCGCGGCGCCGAGGTGAACGAGGCCGGGCTGCGCGAGATCATGCCGATGATCCGGCCGGGTCGGCCCTGGCGCGAGGTCGCCGGACGCTTCCGGCAGTATGTGCAGGAGCAGGGCGCCACCGTGATGTCCGCGCAGAAGGCGCTGCAGTTCGGCGCCGAGTACGGCGGGGAGTATTTCCCCGACCTGATGTTCGCCGACAACGAATGGACGGTGCGCGAAGGTCAGTCGATCATCTTCGAGTGCTGGGGCAGCTGGTCGAACTACGCGTTCGATGTCTCGCGCACCGTGCATGTGGGCGAACCCTCGGCCGAGTACCGGCGCATCTGCGAGACGATCTCGGCGGGGCAACAGGAGGCCGTGCGCCACCTGAAGGCAGGCATCACCACCCATCAGGCGTTCAAGGAGATCTCGCGCATCGCTTGGGCGATGGATGTGCCCACGCCGCGCAAGACCATGGTGTTCTTCCACTCGATCGGCCTCGACATCATCGAGCTGCCGTCGCAGTACCCTGCGTTCGGACGACTCAAAGATTTTGAGCTCGAGGAGGGCACGGTGCTCAACTTCGAGTTCCTGTACTTCGGGCACTCGGTCGCGCCCTATCACCTCGAGAGCACCTACCTCGTGGGGCGCGACGGCGTCGAGTGTCTGCACACCTTGCCGCAGGCGCTGATCGTCTGCTGACCCGCGCGGAGGCGGGCGGCGCGGGTCAGTCGGCCGCGCGCACCCGGTAGCCGAGCCGGGGGAAGTGCACCACCACCGTACCGACCCGCGGGTCGGTGCGGCGGATCGCCACTTCGTTCGGCTGCAGCACCACGAGCTCGCCCACCGAGCCGCCACGCTGCGTGTCATCCGGTTCGACCACGACCTGCGTGCCGGCTGTGAAGCGCTGCGCGTCGTGGGCATCGATATCGACCGCGATCTTCACAGGCGCCGCCGCGCGCGCCGCTGCGTGCGCCGTGGCGATGTCGATCTCGGTGCGCGTGCCTTCGCCCATCCCGAGCATGCGCTGCTCCCATGCGGCCAGGTGCGTGAACCCGGCCAGCAGTTCGCCCGCCGCCTCCGGCATCGCACCACGCATCATCGCGACGAAGGGATGGGCCTGGATGTCGGCGAGGCTGGGCGCCGCGCCGGCGAGCCACGCGCGGCCGTCGGAGAGCTGCTGCTCGAGCAGCCACGCATGCGCGCGGAACTGCGAGCGCCAGTGCGCGGCCTCGACGCCGACGGTGGCGAAGTCGATGTCGGGGAAGAGGTGTTCGCGGTCCTTGCGGAACGGTTCCGGCCACTGGTCCGCCATCGCGCCGAGCACGATCTTGAGCGCGCTGCGGAAGAACTGATCGCTCCACTTCACCATCGCCAGCTGCAAGCCGGCATCACCTGCCGGGAACAGGCTCGGCGTCGGGTGCAGCTGCTCGAGCTTGCGTGCGATGAGCTGTGAGTCGATGAAGAGCTCGGCTCCGACCTGCAGCACCGGCGTGCCACGGTAGCCGCCGGTGAGCGCGACCAGGTCGTCCTTCGGCGGCATCATCGGCATCTGCACCGAGCGCCACGCCAATCCTTTGAGGCCGAGCATGCGCAGCGCGCGCTGGGTGAAGGGTGAGGCGTCGTAATGGTGCAGGATCAGTCCGCTCATGGTTTCCTCGCTGCGTGCTCACGCGCCTTCACGGCATCAGCCGTCTGGCCGTAGAGGTAGGTGTGTCCGATCTCATCGGCACGACGCTCATGGCCGTGCGCGACCCCGCGCTGCACGCCGGGCCGTGCGCCCATCGCTTGGTACCAGCGATGGATGTTCGGGAAATCTTCGAGCTGCTGGCCCTGCTTGTCGTGGTGCATGAGCCAAGGATAGACCGCCATGTCGGCGATCGAGTGATCGCCCGCGATCCACTCGCCCTCGGCGAGGGCGCGTTCCAGTACGCCGTAGAGACGGTTCACCTCGTCGGTGTAGCGCTTGATGCCGTAGGGCACCTGCTCCGGGGCGAACTTGCGGAAGTGATGGGCTTGGCCCGCCATCGGACCGAGTCCGCCGACCTGCCAGAAGAGCCATTGCAGCACCCGGTAGCGGCCCTGCGGTTCCTGCGGCAGGAAGCGGCCGGTGCGCTCGGCCAGATACATGAGGATGGCACCCGATTCGAAGATCGGCAGCGGCGGACCGCCCGCATCGTCGACGACCATCGCCGGGATCTTGTTGTTCGGGCTGATCTTGAGGAAGTCCGGCTCGAACTGCGCACCACGGGTGATGTCGACATAGGCGATGCGATACTCGAGGCCGCATTCCTCGAGCATGATCGTGGCCTTGAGCCCGTTCGGACTCGGGTAGAAGTACAGCGTGATCACAGACCGAGTGTAGCCCAGGCCCGTTAAAAAAACAGTCAGACTTGTTTTTTACCGCCCGCCTTCCTCGCGAGCCCCTCAGGGCGCGATGAACGGGTCGAGGTGCTCTTGGATGAACGGCTCCGCCAGACAATCGACGATGCCCGGGGCGTGTTCGGCGAGGGCCTCGGACGCCATGTGGGCATCTTCGGCTGCTTGGTCGGCGAAGCACTCCACCACCGCATACCAGCGAGGCTTCCGCAGCCGGTAGTACTCGTAGTAGAGCGCCCCGGGTTCGGTGCGGCGGACGATCTCGGCGTAGGCGTTGACCCGCTCCACGAACTCCCGTTCACGACCTTCCTTCACATGCAGTTTGAAGATCGATGCGACTCTGGCCATGGCGCTCCCCCGTCGTTAGAAGACGGTCAGGGTAGCGAGGATGCCCGTCGATTGAAACCGGGGCGGAGGGCGGTCGCCACGCGGAGCTTCAGTTCGCCCCGCGGCATATCCACCAGATCCCGCTTCAGTTCGCGCGCGATGCGGCGTTGCAGCGAAGCCGGCAGCTGAGCGCGGATCTCCGACAGGAAACGCGGCGCGACGACCAGAACGAAGAGGTCGTGGGGGTCCGACTTGGCGTCCTGTCTGATGCGCTCGGCCAAGAGCCGTGCGAACTGCTCGGTGGCGTGCTGCTTGTGGCTGCGCTTCGGTTGCAGCGCGGTGCGGCGCGCGCCGTTGCCGGTACGGAACATCACCCGACCCGGCGCGTCGGCGCCGATGTCGCGCTCGTGCTTGCCGGTGTAGGGGTTGCTCAAGGAGCCGATATGGTGCATCGGCTCCCCGGGTTTCTCGAGCGTGAACAACTTCGCGTGTGCGGTGTCGGCGACGACGATGCGGTATCCGGCCATGTGCACCTCCTGTCAGACCGATGCTGCGCCGGTGGTGCCGAGGGCGGAATCGGTACAACTACGGATGCACGGGGCGCCCTTTATCGGCCCGCAGCTGCGCGATGGTGGTCTCGATCCAGACCTGCGCTTCGTCGTTGACCTCGCGCGGGTCGCGGCCTGCGGCGGCGATGGGCGGACCGATGACGAGGGTGATGGTACCAGGCCTCTTCAGCAAGCCACGCCGTGGCCAAAGATATCCTGCATCGTGCGCCACCGGCACCACGACGCAACCGGCACGGCTCGCAAGCAGTGCGCCGCTCACGCCATAGCGCCGCGTCTCGCCTGCGGCCATCCGTGTCCCCTCCGGGAACACCAGCAGCGAGAGGCCTTCACGCAGCCGCGCCGTCCCCTTGTGCACCACTTGGTTGACGGCCGAGGCGCCGGCGCCGCGGTCCACCGCGATGGAGCGCAATTGCCAGAGCCCCCAGCCGAAGAACGGGATGAGCATGAGTTCCCGCTTCAAGACGATGACCTTCGGCGGACCGATCAGGAACTGCGCAAAGGTCTCCCAAGCCGACGAGTGCTTCCAGAGCGCGACATGCGGCGCAGCGGGGAGGTTCCCGAGCCCCTCGACACGCCAGTCGAGGCCGCAGAGAACCCGGGCTGCGCGCAAGATGATGCCTGCATACCAGGCCGCCAAATCGAACCGACGCCGCACCGGCAGCGCCCACGCCACGCACACGAAGAAGATCGCGAACACGAGCGTCCACGCGAACATGAACGCGGTGAAGACGACGGAGCGGAGCCACAGGGGGCCCGATCGCTCCGTGCCGACGGGGGATTGCTGCGTGTGGATTACTGGACCGGTGCCTTCGGGTAGCGCGCGAAGATCTCGCTGACCGCGGTGCCGACGGCCGCCTGCGGGTTGTTACGCACCTTGTCGGTGACACGGCCGAACGCGGCGCCGCTCCATACGAGCTGCTTGCGCGCGCGATCGACGAGATCGACCGTCAGCGTGCCTTCGGTGTACTGGCGGACGACGGTCTCCTGGTTGTAGCCGACCCAAGGGCTGTAACGGCCATAGCGGTAGCCGAAGTAGGGATCGGGCACCGACATGGTCGAGACATCGGTCTTCTCCGAGCTCTTGACGGCCGCGTTGACGAGCAGGTCGCCACCGGATTCCACGTAGCGCACGCCGCGGCGGTCCATCTCGTTGCGGATCGCCTGCTTCACGCTGTTGCCGAGCGTCGTCGCGGCGCCCGAACGGTCGGTGCCGAACGGCTCGAAGAAGGAATACGTGCCGTAGGACATCATGTTCGCCGTGGGGTCGGCATCGATGCGCACCTTGGGGCCGCTGGTGGTGGCACAGGCGCTGAGCACCAGCGCGGCGGCGCCGGCGAGGATCAAGGCGCGGAAGTGACGGGAGAGGGTCATGGCAAGGACTCCTGAAAAGGGGTAGACGATCAACCGGGCAAGCGCGACAGGTCGGCAACGCCCGAAAACAACTCGCGCACCTGACTGACCAAGGCCAGCCGGTTGGCGCGCAGCGCCGGATCGGGGTCGTTCACCATCACTTGGGTGAAGAACGCATCCACCGCCGGTCGCAGACCCGCCAACTGCGTGAGCGCGTCATTGTAGCGCGCCGCCTGCAGGGCTGAAGTGACCGAAGGTGTGAGCGCGTCGAGTGCGGCGTGCAACTCGCGTTCAGCCGTTTCGCGCAACAACTGGGGGTCGACCCGAGGTGGAACGCTACCAATATCCGATTTACGCAAGATATTGGCGATGCGTTTGTTCGCAGCCGCCAGGACTTCGGCCTCCGGCAGGCGACGGAACGCCGCGAGCGCCTCGAGCCGCGCCATGAGATCGAGCGGCCGCGTCGAACCGCTCGCGAGCGCGGCGTCGAAGGCCTCGGCGGGGTGTCCGGCTTCGAGCGCGTGGGCACGCAGGCGTTCGAGGATGAACTCGCGCACCTCGGCCGCGGTGGTCGCCGTCTTCACCGGTTGCAGTGCGACGGCCGCATCGACGAGCACGCCCACATCCAGGTCGCGCCGCTGCTCGAGCAGGATACGCAGCACGCCGATGGCGGCGCGGCGCAGCGCAAAGGGATCTTTGGTGCCGCTCGGTTTCTGGCCGATGCCGAAGATGCCGGCGAGCGTGTCGAGGCGGTCGGCGAGCGCGAGGGTGGTGCCGGTGGCCGTGGTGGGCAGCGCATCGCCCGCACCACGCGGCTGGTAATGCTCGCGGATCGCCGCGATCACTTCGGCGTGCTCACCGTCAGCGGCCGCATGATAGGCGCCCATCGTGCCTTGTAGTTCGGGGAACTCACCGACCATCGCCGACAGCAGATCGCCCTTGCAGAGTTCCGCCGCGCGCGCGACGAGCGCGGCGTCAGCGCCCAGTTGCGGCGCGAGCGTCGCAGCCAGCGCCCCTACGCGGCGGACCTTGTCGCCGATCGAGCCGAGCTTGGCTTGGAAGGTGACGGCATCGAGACCCGCACGGGACTCGGCGAGCGGCTTGCGCCGGTCCTGCGCCTGGAAGAAAGCCGCATCGGAGAGGCGCGGGCGCACCACGCGCTCGTTGCCCTCGCGCACCCGCAAGGGTTCGCGGCTCTCGATGTTGCTCACCGTGATGAAGAGCGGCAGCAGTGCGCCCTGGTCGTCCTCGACCGCGAAGTAGCGTTGGTGTTCCTGCAGGGTGCAGAGCAGCACCTCGCGCGGCAGCGCGAGGAAGTGCGCTTCGAAGCGCCCTTCGATGGCCACCGGCCACTCGACGAGTGCGGTGACCTCATCGAGCAGCGCATCGTCCATCACGGCACGCCCGCCGAGCGCCGTGGCGCGGGCGGTGACGGCCTCGCGGATGCGCGCGCGGCGTTCGGCGAAATCGGCGATGACGAAGCCCTGTTCGCGCAGCACTTGGGCATAGTCGGAAGGCGCGGGGACCACGAGCGCCTGCGGCGCATGGAAGCGGTGGCCGCGGGTCGTCGCACCGGCATCGGTGTCGAGCAGGCGCGCGGGCAGCACCGCATCGCCCAAGCGCATCAGCACCCAGTGCACCGGACGCACGAACTCGGCCTCGCTCGCGCCCCAGCGCATGCGCTTCGGGATCGGCAGCGCATCGAGTGCGGCTTGGACGATGCCGGGCAACAGCGACGCGGTGGCAGCGCCGGGTTTTTGGCCCTCGAAGGACAGGAACTCGCCCTTGCCCTCGGTGACGCGCCCGAGCGCTTCGAGCGCGACACCGCAGCTCTCGGCGAAGGCCGTGGCCGCGCGCGTCGGTGCACCCTGCTTGTCGAAGGCGGCGTTGACCGGCGGGCCGCGACGCTTGATCCGCTGTTCGGGTTGCGTCGTCGGCAGTCCGCACACCAGCACGGCGAGCCGCCGCGGTGCCGCGTAGGACTTCACCGCGCCGTGTCCGAGACCCGCTGCAGCGAGCCCCGCGGTGATGCCCTCGGCGAGCGACCGCTCAAGTTCCGGCAACGCGAGCGGCGGCAGTTCTTCGGTGCCGAGCTCGAAGAGGAAATCTTGCACGGCGGTCATGGCGTCTTTTCCGTGGCCGGCGCGGCGGATGCGGCGGATGCGGCGCCCTGCAGCATCGGGAAGCCGAGCGATTCGCGGGCGTCGTAGTAGGCCTGGGCCACGCCGCGCGCCAGCGTTCGCACGCGCAGGATGAATCTTTGACGCTCGGTGACCGAGATCGCGCGGCGCGCATCGAGCAGGTTGAAGGTGTGCGAGGCCTTCAGCATCTGTTCATAGGCCGGCAGGCCGAGCTTGGCCTCGAGCAGCCTCTGGCAGATGGCCTCGTGCTCGTCGAAGTGGCGGAACAGCACCGCCGTGTCGGCGTGCTCGAAGTTGTACTTCGACTGCTCGACCTCGTTCTGGTGGTAGACATCGCGATAGGTGATCTTGCCGCGCGGGCCATCGGTCCAGACGATGTCGTAGACGCTGTCGACGCCCTGCAGGTACATCGCGAGGCGTTCGAGGCCGTAGGTGATCTCGCCCGTCACCGGCTTGCAGTCGATGCCGCCCACCTGCTGGAAGTAGGTGAACTGCGTGACTTCCATGCCGTTGAGCCACACCTCCCAGCCGAGACCCCAGGCGCCGAGCGTCGGGGACTCCCAGTTGTCCTCGACGAAGCGGATGTCGTGCACCAGCGGGTCGAAGCCGAGCATCTTGAGCGAGCCGATGTAGAGATCGAGGATGTCGAGCGGCGAGGGCTTCATCACCACCTGGAACTGGTAGTAGCGCTGCAGCCGGAAGGGGTTGTCGCCGTAGCGGCCGTCGGTGGGCCGGCGCGAAGGCTGTATATAAGCCGCGCTCCACGGCTCCGGCCCGATCGCGCGCAGGAAGGTCGCGGTGTGGAAGGTGCCTGCGCCGACCTCCATGTCGTAGGGCTGCAGCACGACGCAGCCGTGGTCGGACCAGTATTTCTGGAGGGCGAAGATCAGCGACTGGAAGGTATGCATGGCACCCGGGATGCGGCCGAATTGGCCGGAAGATCGGCGGGGATTATAGCGGAGGGGGCGTTCCGGTTCTTTTCCGCGCAAATACGCTCGATTTGCGGGTTGAGGCTCGGAGTTGGGGGTGTTCTTCTCTGGATGTCCGTCGGCTGGATCTGCCGCAAACCTGAGGATGCCCACCATGCATGTCGAGATGGACGCTAAGCCGATCGGTTGGCATAGTATGCCAATTACCGTCGAGGAGCCTTCGATGCCCACCCGTAACGTAGTCCTGACCGACCATCAGACTTTGCTGGTCGAGCGGTTGGTCGGCAGCGGGCGCTATCAGAACGCGAGCGAGGTGTTGCGCGAGGGCTTGCGACTGGTGGAGCAGCGCGAAGCCGAAGATGCCTATCGCTTGAAGGCCTTGCGGGCCGCGGTCAAGGCTGGGATCACCGACATCGATGCTGGTAGGTTCCAGACCTTCGACTCGAAAGAGTCTTTGCGTGCGCATCTCGCAGCGGCCGGCGCCAAAGTGACCAAGGGGGCATGACCCGGAACTGGCGCGTCCGGTGGACGGCGCACGCTGAAGCCGACCTCTACGCCATTTCGTGGTTTATAGGGTCGTCGACGAGGAGACCATCGAAGTCCTGCGGCTACTCCATGACCGGATGGAGTTGCCGCGGCATCTGGACGATCTCAAGCCGACCGTGTGACCGATCAGCGACGGTTGTCCGGCACCACGATCGTCCAGCCCTGGCCGTACGGGTTGTTCGGGCTGTCCTGCCGATAGGGGCTGCCCGCGCCGTGCGGGTTTTTGATGCTCTCGTTGGAGTATCGGCTGCCGTACTTGCCGTGAGGGTTCGCGATCGACTCCGGGTCATACGGGTTCGAGGAGAGCTTGCCGCGGTAGTTGCCTTGCTGGTCATAGAGGCGCGGCGTGTCGGTGGCGTGCGGGTTGTTGACGCTGTTCGGGCTGTACGGGCTGCCGTAGGTGCCGTGCGGGTTGTTGATGCTGCTCGGGCTGTAAGGGCTGCCGACCGACGAATGGGGATTGCTCGTCGAGTCCTGCTGGTAGGGGTTCGCCGACAGGCGGCCGATCGATTGCGCCTGCGCCGGGACGGCGAGTGCGAAGAGCGTGAGCGGTACGAGGGTGGTGAGGATGGCGTTGGTGCGGCGTTGGCAGGTCATGGCGGGTGCTCCTCGGCGGGTGGCGGGGCGGGGGTGGCGAGGGGAGATGCGCCGATGATGACGATGGGCGGGCTCAAAAATTGAGCCGATGGCGCTAGGTCGTCTTGTGCCGCTGCCGTATCGCCAGTAACGCCATGACGGTGGCCAGCGTCACCAGCCCTACGCCCAGCGCGAACAGATGGCCGGTCGCGAGCGCGGCGAGCACCGTGGTGTAGAGGATGGCCTCCAACGGCCCGATCGCGACATAGGCGACGCCGTAGTCCGAGAGCACCTTCGAATCGGAGCGCTTGTCGACGATGCGCAGCAGCGCGACGCCGAAGGCGATGGTCCCGGTGTTCCAGCCGTAGGTGAAGATGCCCGATTCGAACCAGTGTTCCTTGAACACCCGCGGCGCGACGATCAGCAGCCATCCCGCACAGAGCGCGAGACCGAGCAGTGCGAACACGATGAGCGGCACGGCATGGGTGAGCACGATCTGCACGTTGATCGAGGCGATGCCGAACGCCACCAGATAATCCGATGCCAGCGAGCCGATGCTGCCGATGGTCTTGCCATCGACATACTGGCCGACCTTCGCGAGATCGAGCGCGGCTTGGACGGACCAGCCGATCACCATCGCGATCACGAACGCGGGCAGCACGAACTTCGGCGGCAGCAGCTCGCGGATCGTGGGCATCACGGTGACCGTCAGTCCGTACACGGCGAGGACCAGCGCCACATGCCAAGCGAGCGGCTCGAGTGCGATGCTGTTGACCGTGGTGCGCCCGGTCGAGGCCTGGAACGCCGACGGCAGGAACGACGACTGTTCGGGCGCGGTTTGCGCGCCGTCCGCGGTGCCGGCCGCGGCCTCGCGCTCGATCCAGCCGCGGCGGCGAGCGATGTTGACCAGCACCAGTCCGCCGAAGACCGCCGATAGGATGCCGAGCGTGGCGAAGGTGAAGCCGATGCTGCGCGCGGCCTCCCACTGTGGCATGGCGTCAGCATAGACGGCCGCCGTGCCATGACCGCCCGCGAAGCTGCCGGGCAGCATGATCATGAACTCGTCGCGCAGGTCCGTGAACACGAAGGCGAGCAGCGCCGTGCCCACGCACAGCACCACGCCGTACTGCATGAACTCGGAACCGAGGTTGTAGAGGAAGGAGGTGCGGGTGCCGTGCCAGGTCTCGCGCGTGAGCTGGGTCGGGCGGTGCCCCATCAAGAGCGTCGCGAAGAGGAGGACGATCAAGATACCGGGGTAGGTGCCGAGCAGCGCAGCGCCGCCCTCGCCGCGGCTGAAGGGCAGCAGGTCGTAGCCGCCCGGCCCGAGTGCGAGACCGATGAGGCCGGCGATCATCGACGAGGGGATCAGGAAGCGTGAGAGCCATGGAATACCGGCGCGCAGCAGGTGCGCGATCACCAGCAATCCGGAGATGATGCAGAAGTCGATCAGCATACGTCCCTCGTGTTGGTGCGTTCCTGTGTCGGCGGAATGCCGAACGCCTTCTTGTACGCGTGGCTGAAGTGCGCGGTGGATCCGAACCCGCACTCGACCGCGACTTCGCGGATCGGCAGCAGCGTCTGCCGCAGCATGGTGCGCGCGCGTTCGAGGCGGCGCTTGAGATAGAACATCGAGGGGCCGATGCCCATCTGTTCCTTGAAGAGGCGTTCGACCTGCCGGGTCGAGATGCCGACTTTCGTGGCGAGTTCGCACAGCGGAACCGGCTCGTCCAGGGTCGACTCCATCATCTCGATGATCTGGGCGAGGCGAGGGCTCGCCACGGCGTAGCGGTTCTGGATCGCTGTGCGCTGGGCTTCTTCTTCGTCGCGGATGCGCGGATAGATGAACTGCTCCGCGACGTCCTGCGCGAGCTGCTTGCCGAAGGTCTCGCGCACGAGGTGCAGCATCATGTCGAGCGCAGCGGTGCCGCCGCAGCAGGTGAAGACATCGCGGTCGAAGACGAACAGCTCGCGTGAGGTCTGCAGCGCGGGATAGCGCTTGCGGAACAGTTCGTCGTACTCCCAATGCACGGTGGCGCGGCGGCCGTTGAGGAGCCCCGCCTCGGCGAGCACGAAGGTGCCGCAGCTGACGGCGCCGATCGCCGCGCCGTGGTGGGCGAGGCGCCGCAACTGGTGGTGGATCTTGTGCTGCCGTCCGAACTGCAGCGGTTCGAGACCGACGCAGACCACCACCAGATCCACATCATGCAGCTCTTCCAACGAGCACTTCACCGCCACCGGGATGCCGTTGCTCGCCGTGACGGGCCGGCCATCGACCGAGCAGAGCAGCCACTCGAAGAGGGGCTTCTCGCTGAGACGGTTCGCGACCCGCAGCGGATCGAGCGCAGCGGCGAAGGCCAGCATCGGGAACTGCGGGGCGAGCACGAAAGCGATGCGGACGGGCGTGCTGGCGCTGCCGCGCCGGGCAAGCCGGATGATGGCGGTCTTCGGGGGTTTTTCGCCCATCGCTGTGGACATTGTGAGCCGAAACCCCCGCCCCTCGGATGTCGAAGTATCGCATGGTGATGTCGGCTGGATGTAACTCCGTCCCGCATGGCGCGGTGACCATCTCCGGCTCATGCAAACCACTGCACGTGCTGTCGTCATCGGCGGCGGAGTCGTCGGCTGCTCCGTCCTCTACCACCTCGCCAAGTTCGGTTGGACCGACTCGGTGCTGCTCGAGCGCGACGAACTGACGTCCGGCTCCACCTGGCATGCCGCCGGCGGCATGCACACCATCAACGGCGACCCGAATGTCGCCAAGCTCCAGAAGTACACGATCGACCTTTATAAGGAGATCGAGGAACTGTCCGGCCAGCCCACGGGGCTGCACCTGACGGGTGGCGTCATGCTGGCCGCCACCGAAGCGCGCTTCGACTGGCTCAAGAACACGGTCGCCAAGGGGCGCTATCTCGGCATCGACGCCAAGATCATCACCCCCGAGCGCGCGCATGAATTGATGCCGCTGCTCGACCCGTCCTGCTTCGTCGGTGCGCTCGAGACCGTCGTCGACGGCCACCTCGACCCTTCCGGCACCACGCAGGCCTACGCCAAGGCCGCGCGCAAGCTCGGCGCGAACATCGAGCGCTTCACCAAGGTCGAGGAGCTCATCCAGAACGCGGACGGCACCTGGCGTGTGATCACCAACCGCGGCGAGATCCACGCCGAGCATGTGGTCAACGCCGGCGGCCTTTGGGCGCGCGAGGTCGGGCACATGGTCGGCCGCGAGCATCCGGTGCTCGCGATGGAGCACATGTACCTCATCACCGAGGACATGCCCGAGGTCGCCGAGATCAACCGCACGACCGGCAAGGAGGTGTTGCACGCCATCGACTTCGACGGCGAGCTGTACCTGCGCCAGGAACGTGGCGGCATGCTCATGGGCACCTACGAAAAGGCCTGCAAGGCCTGGTCGGAGCATTCGACGCCGTGGACCTTCGGGCACGAGCTGCTGCAGCCCGACATCGACCGCATCGCGCCCTCGCTCGAGGTCGGATTCAAGCACTTCCCGGCGTTCCAGAACGCGGGCATCAAGAAGATCGTCAACGGCCCCTTCACTTTCGCGCCCGACGGCAATCCGTTGATCGGCCCGGTGCGCGGGCTACAGGGTTACTGGTGCGCCTGCGGCGTGATGGCCGGCTTCAGTCAGGGCGGCGGCGTGGGCTACGCACTCGCCAACTGGATGATCCATGGCGACCCGGGCATGGATGTCTGGGCGATGGATGTCGCGCGCTTCGGAGATTGGGCGAGCAAGGCCTACACCAACGCCAAGGTGAAGGAGAACTATGCGCGGCGCTTCTCGATCCGCTTCCCGAACGAGGAGCTGCCGGCCGGGCGTCCGCTCAAGACCTCGCCGCTCTACGACCGCCTGAAGTCGCGCGGCGCGCAGTTCGGTGCGGCCGCTGGGCTCGAGGTGCCGCTCTGGTATGCA
>CALGVD010000127.1 GCA_937920275.1 uncultured Pseudomonadota bacterium | reverse complement strand
ATCACGTTCTTTTGCATCGTCAGTTGGAGCAGCGAAATATCAGCATGATGGCCCCGTTTACCGACTGGCCGCATCTCTACCAGGCGCTGACCGAAGGAGACGGGTGCGTAGTCGATCCCGCACGGGTCAATCAGATCGCTTGCGGCTTGAAGGATCCATCGTGACGCATCTGGAAGATGTTGAGCGCAATGACGGTTACAAGGGCTTCAATCGTGAGGGCATTGACAGCGTCTTGCGCAAGCTTGATCCGCGCGCCTATCTGGCCAACGCAAATGAGGTCGGATCATGAATGCGGGCTTGGCATATTTGCGAACGCTGTTCGGCGACCGCTATGTGGAAACGGCGGCGGTCCGGCAGCATCATGGCGGTGGCGAAGGCTTTCGCGGCGACCATGTACCCGATGCCGTGCTTTATGCCGAGAGCACGGAGGATGTGGCGCTGGCGGTCCATCATTGTGCCAACCATCGCTTCCCCATCATCCCGTTCGGTGTCGGTACGTCTCTAGAAGGCCAGGTTGAAGCGATCCACGGCGGCCTGTGCATCGACCTTTCACGGATGGACAAGGTGCTGGCTGTCAGCGCGGATGATCTTGATTGCCGCGTGGAAGCAGGCGTAACCCGTGAACAGCTCAACGCAGAAATCAAGGGGCAGGGGCTCTTCTTCCCTTTGGACCCTGGTGCCAATGCCACGCTTGGCGGCATGGCAGCCACCCGCGCATCGGGCACCAATGCCGTGCGCTATGGAACCATGCGCGACGTTGTGCTTGGCCTGACCGTGGTGACGCCGCAAGGCACAGTGATCAAAACGGGGGGGCGGGCTCGAAAATCGTCGGCAGGCTATGACCTCACCCGCCTTTATGTGGGGAGCGAAGGCACGCTTGGGATCATCACCGAGGTGCAACTGCGGTTGTTCGGTGTTCCCGAAACCATTGCAGCTGCCAGCGTGCAGTTTCAGGAACTGTCGCATGCCACCGCAGCGGTGCAGATCATCCTGCAGTTGGGCATTCCGCTGGCCCGTATCGAGCTGCTCGACGCACTCCAGATGAAGGCGTGTATCGCCTATTCCAAATTGTCCGAATATAGCGAGCGAGCAAGCCTGTTCCTGGAGTTTCATGGCACCCCGGCGAGCGTTGCCGATCAGGTCGCGCAGGTCGAGGCCATAGTGCGCGAGTTTGATGCTTTGCCGTTTCGCTGGGCGACGGCGACCGAGGATCGGACGGCGCTATGGACTGCGCGGCACAACGCCTATTGGGCAGCGCGTGCGTTGGCACCAGGCAAGGAGAGCTTTGCCACCGATGCTTGCGTCCCGATCTCACGTCTTGCCGACTGCATCGACGCCTGTCAGGCGTTGGCGCAGGACAGCGGACTGCTTACGCCGATCGTCGGCCATGTCGGCGATGGCAATTTTCATATGCTGATACTGCATGACGCGAACGATCCGGCAGAGCTCGCGCGGGCTGAGACGCTTTCGCTCGCGGTCGCCCGTGAAGCCATCGCCCGCGGTGGCACCTGCACCGGCGAACACGGTATTGGCTTGCACAAAAAACTACTGCTGCGCGAGGAACATGGCGATGCAGTGGACGTGATGGCCACCATCAAGCGCGCGCTTGATCCACTTGGCATCATGAATCCCGGGAAGATGTTTGATGCCTAGTATCGCGTCAGTGCGGTCAGCCCCGCGGCAGCCAGGCAGCGAGTGCCTCGAGCGCGCGCTCCACCTCGGGCGTCGTCACCGCGAACGAGAAGCGTACGCAGCGGCGGCCGCCTTGCGGATCGAAGTCGATGCCGGGGGCCGCGGAGACGCCCGTTGCCTCCAGCATCTGCCGGCAGAATCCGAGGCTGTCGGTGGTCCAGCGGCCGGCATCGACGTACAGGTAAAACGCTCCGTCGGGCGCCACGACGTCGCGGAAGCCGAGTTGCGGCAGCGCCTGCAGCAGCAGGCTGCGGTTGCGTGTATAGATCTGCAGCGCCGCCTCCAGGGCGGCGGGATCGTCGAACGCGCCGAGCGCCGCGTGCTGTGAGATCGCCGGTGGCGTCAGGAAAAGATTGACGAGGTACGCGGAGAGGGTCGCCGCGAGTTCTTGCGGCACGACCAGCCAGCCGAGCCGCCAGCCGGGCATGCGGAAGTACTTCGAGAAGCTGTTGACGACGATCGCGTCGCTGTCGATCTCGAGCACCGAGGTGGCGCGCGTCCCGTAGGTGATCCCGTGGTAGATCTCGTCGCAGATCAGGTGGATCCCGCGTGTGCGGCAGTAGTCGGTGAGCGCGGCGAGTTCGTCGCGGCTCAGCACGGCCCCGGTGGGATTGGCCGGGCTCGCCACGACGACCCCGCGCGGACGCTCGGCAAGCCTCTCGAGCGCCGACGGCGTCAACCGGAAGCCCACTTCGGGACCGCAGTCCACCTCGATGCAGCGGCGACCGAGCGCGGAGATCGTGTTGCGGTAGGCCGGGTAGCCGGGCCGCGCGACGGCGATCCCGTCGCCGGCGGCAAACAGCGCCGCGAAGGTTGCGACGAGCGCGGCGCTCGCGCCCAACGTCAGCAGAATACGCGACGGTGCGACGTCGACGCCGTACGCCTCGGCGTAGTGCTGCGCGATCCGCGCGCGCAGATCCGGCGACTCCCAATAGCCCAGCGGACCGCCGCGCATGGCGCGCTCGGCGGCCGCGAGCACGCCCGGCGGTGCTGCCATCGTCGGCTGGCCGAAGTGCATCGGCACGATCTCGCGCCCGGCGCGGGCGAGCGCCGCGGCCTGCTCGCCGATCAGGCCGGCGTAGAACGGCGGAACCGTCGCGCCGCGTGGGGGTAGCCCCGCGGTCTTTGGATGCTGCTGCAAGCGTACCTCCCGTGCAGGACCGACCGAGCGCTAGCCTACCGTGCCGTCGGCGCGCAGACGCAGCGGGCGACCGGGGCGATACCCCGTCGCGACGCCGTCCGCGATCACGAACTCGCCGTTCACGAGTACGTGCGCGATGCCGACCGGATACTGGTGGGGCGCGGTGAACGTGGCCGTGTCGGCGATCTCCTCAGGCGCGAAGACGGTGACGTCCGCGTAGTGCCCGGGCCGCAGCAGGCCGCGCAGCGCGAGGCCGTGTGCCGCGGCAGGACCGTGCGTCATCTTGCGCACGGCGTCCTCGAGGCTCAGCACCGCACGCTCGCGCACGTAGCGGGCCAGCACGCGCGGAAAGCCGCCGTAGGAGCGCGGGTGCGGCACCCCGCGGCCGAACTCGACAAGGTCACCGTCTGCGCTGATGCAGGCCAGCGGATGCCGCAGGAACGCCTCGACGTCGGTTTCGTCCATCGCGTGGAACACGGCAGTGAAGCCGCCCGCGGCCTGCAGGTCGATCAGCGTCTCGAGGCCGGCGTTCAAGTCCAGCGGCCGGCCGAGCGCCGCGACGTAGTCCGCAAGCGTGCGGCCGGCGAAGCCCTCGACACCGTCGCGGAACTGGATACTCGACAGCTCGCCGCCGGTCTGGTCCGCGTAGATGCGCAGCATTTCCGCCTTCAGGCGCCCGCGCGTCGCCGCATCCGCGATCCGCGTGCGGAAGCCGTCGGTGCCGCCCGCGAGGGCCCACGCCGGGAACACGACGTCGGAGTAGGTGCTGTAGGCCGTGTAGGCATAGACGTCGAACGTCGCGCGCGGCCCGGCTAAGTTCGCGGCGTCCACGCGCCGCAGGAAGGCGGCGCTCTGGCCGCGGTTTGCCCTGCCGGTGGTCTTCACGTGGCTGACGTGAACACGCAGGCCGGTGCGCCGAGCGACCTCCAGTGCTTCCTCGAGCGCCGGCATCAGCCGCGCCCCCTCGTCGCGCAGGTGCGTCACGTACATCGCGCCGGGCCGTGCGGCGACCCGCGCGATCTCGACGACCTCGTCGAGCGTGGCGTACGCGGCCGGGACGTACTCGAGCCCGGTGCCGAAGCCGATCGCGCCGTCATCCATCGCCTGCCTCACGAGGGCCGCCATCGCGCGCAACTCCTCGCCCGTCGGTGCGCGATTCGCGAGACCCATCACCCGGCGCCGCGTCCAGGTGTGCCCGGCGGTCCAGACCGTGTTCGGCGCCGCGTGCAGCCGGTCCATGAACCGGCCGAGCGGATACGGCTGGTCGATGCTGTGCAGGCTCGCGACGAGGGTGGTGACGCCCTGCCGCAGGTAGTTGGCGGCGTCCGGGAACTGGTCGATGGTCGAGATGTGGGCGTGGGGCTCGATGAAGCCGGGCGCCACCACGAGCCCGCCGACGTCGAGCGCAGTGGTGCGCCCCGACGCGGCGGCGCGGGCCGCGTCGCCGGTCGCGGCGATGCGGTCGCCGCGGATCAGCACGTCGGCGCTGCGGCCCGGCGCACCCGAGCCGTCGACCAGCGTCCCGCCCCGCAGCAGGATCTCGCGCGGCGCGGCCCGTGCGAGGCGCG
>CALGVD010000126.1 GCA_937920275.1 uncultured Pseudomonadota bacterium | reverse complement strand
TGACAAAGCAAAAAGTACTTTGTAAATTAAAGCACATGGTCACCCAATACAGGAGGAAAGCCATGCCCGAGACTTCACGCACCCCCGCTGTTGTCCCCTCCGACCGCTCCGGGGACCTCGCGTTCCTGCGCGGCCTCGCCGAAGCCGACCGCGACGCCGCCATGACCCCGGGCGGGGCTGTGTTCATCGGTCCGCGGGTGGACATCGAAGGCCTGGTCGTGGAAGGCCAAGGCGGGTTCCGTTTGGATGTGTCCCAGCTTTCGCTCGTGGATCCAGGGAAGATCGTGTTTCTCGGCGCAAACGGCTCGGGCAAGAGCACATTGCTCGAGGCGATCCTGGGGCTCATCACCCCGACCCGCGGAAGGGTGCGCGTGCTTGGACGCGACCTTTTGACGGCCGATCCGGCGGACGAGATCCGTCAGATGATCGGCGCGCAGATCCAGGGAGCGACCTGGGCTTCTTCAGCGAAAGTCGCCGAAATCCTGTCCATCCATCGCTTGGCATACGGGCGTTCCGAGAGCTACGTGCTAGAGACCTTGGGCATCCCGGAGCTGTCGCGCCACACCTATCGCGGTCTTTCTACCGGCCAACGCCGCCGCGTGGATCTTGCGGTGGCGCTGGCGCACGAGCCGCGGGTGATAGTCCTTGACGAACCGGTTTCGGGGTTGGATCGTAGATTTGAAGACGGGTATCGATCCGTCTTGGAGCGGCGGGCAGCCGATGGAGCGATGATCCTGGTGGCGACCCACGACGAACGCGATCTCGCCACGGCGCAGCGTCTGATCTGGTTGTCGCGGGGGCGTGTGATCCACGATGAGGCGCCTGCCGCTCTGGTCGATCGGCTGATCGGTCAGCAGGTCTGCACGGTCGAGGACGCGGATCCTCAGACCGCTGCGCAGTTGGCTGCCCGGTTTGGATCGACGGCCAAGGTCTGCAGGGGGGAAGACGGTCGTCTGTTCCTCTCCGGGGACGATGCGTTGCGCGAAGCGTTCCTGGCTACGGTGTCACCGCTGTCGTCGTTGGCCTACGCCGTCCGTCCTGCGCGTCCCTCTGATCTGCTGCGCGTCCTCGACAGCGGCGCAGGCAGCGGGAGCGTGTCATGAACAAGACGGCCGTAGCGAGTGACCGTCGCCCTTCCGGGTGGTTGGGACAGGCGTCTCGTTTCACGGCGATCGAGACGGCGCTCTACCTGCGGGACAACACCGCGATCTTCTGGACCTTCATCTACCCGGTCGTGTTGCTGGTGATCCTCATGATCGTCTTCGGCGGTGGCCAGGCCCGTTTCTTCGCGGAGATCGATGTCGAGGGAACGGGCCCTGGGGCCGACCGGTTCGCGCAGGTCTTGCAGGGACGGTTTGATGCCATCAGTCCCGAGAGCTTCTCGTTGCGACGAGTCACGGCGAAGGACACCACGCCCGAGGGGCGTGTGCGGGTCATCATCCCTGTAGGGTTGGGCGAGGGTGCGCGTCCGGGCGGCGAGCCCATCTCGGTCAGACTGGTTGGCGAACCTGGCGCGGAGAGCGGGAGCATGCTCTC
The DNA here is from genome assembly GCA_937920275.1 of uncultured Pseudomonadota bacterium. Lineage (GTDB taxonomy): Bacteria > Pseudomonadota > Gammaproteobacteria > Steroidobacterales > Steroidobacteraceae > UBA964. Next base: position 4,515 of record CALGVD010000126.1, on the reverse strand, counting down.
CATCGTGTCGGAGACCGCCGCGCTGCTCGACCGGGAGTTCAGCCGGTCACCCGAAATCGTGTCGATCCGGTACGACATCGGCTCGCCGAAGCGCGCCGCCGAATCCCGGTCAGCGGTCTACTACGTGATCGGGCTGGCCGTTCTGACCATGGTCTCGACGGCCTTGTTCGGCTTCTCGGGGCCGTTGATCGACCTGCGTGCGCGGGGTGGCCTCAAGCTTCTCAGCGTCATGCCGGTGCGTCGCACCGCATTTCTGGCGGGGTTCGCGATGTGCCGGGTGGCCATCTTGGTGGTGTTCGTGTCGGCGTTCATCGCCGGCGGTCTCCTCGTCTACGCCGGCGTCGATGCCTTGAGGGCGACGGCGCCGCTGACCATGCTTTCGCTGATCGTCGCCGGCAGCGTGGCATTCCTCGCCGCCGGTCTGGCGCTCGCCGGCGTTGTCACGAGCAATACCTTGGCCTCCGCAGTGATCAACTTCGTGAACCTGCCGATCATGTTCCTGTCGGACCTCTTCATCCCCCTGGACATCATGCCGGAGGTAGTGCGGACCATCGCGCAGTTCAGTCCGGTCTATCTGCTCGTCGATGCGATGCGTCAGGCCGCGGTCGGAGAGGCGGCGTCGGGTGACTGGATCCCCGCGATGGTGGCCCTTGCGGCGCTGTTCGTCGTGTCCATCGCCATCATCGCGTCGACCTTTCGTTGGAGGCTGCCGAGATGAACGCAGCGGACGGTGTACTGGCGGGACTGCTTCGGGGCGACGTCGCATCGGCGTCGCCCGGCATCGAGATCGACGGGCACGGTGTTGCGGTCACGATGACGGGTGTCGACAGGTTGCTGGGGGCAGCGGCTCGGGGATACGCCGATCATGCCGCGCGCCTGCGGCCTTGCGACCGACGGCTTTCGGGGGCTCGGTGGACCTCGGTCGCTCGTCGGGCCGCCTGGTTGCTCTTAATGTGTCTCGCCGTACCGTTGAGGGCCGCCGACGGCAGCGGGGTACGGGCGGTCGTCGCCCCGTTGTCGGCGTCCGATCTCAAGGGCATCGAGAGCAGGATCGACTCGGCGTTCGAGCGTTCCCTTCGATCGGGATCGGCCGCACCGCTGCAGGAATTGGGCGCAGCGCTGGACGGGATGAAATCGAATGGTCCCCAAGAGGCCTATCGCCGGGGTTACTGGTCGGGGTATCAACGTTACCGTGAAGCCATCGTGCACACCGCGCTCGGCGGTAAGGCAGGCGCGCGTCAGGCGGTGGCTGCGGGCATCGAGACATTGCGTGCCGTGAGCCCGTCGGATCGCGAGGTGCAGATACTGCTGGGATTGATGAGCGGCCTGAACCTCCAGTTCGTCCCACCTTCCAACACGATGAAGGAATTGGACCGGCTGAACGGCCATATCCGCGAGGCGATGAAAGGGGAGCCTTCGTTGCGTGCGCTGTATCTCGCCGCCATATCCGATTGGAACACGCCCGCTGCATACGGCGGAAAGCGTCGCGCCGAACCGCTGCTCAGGCAGGCGCTCGCGCTCCCGGTCACGGCACGACGGCCGCTCTCCCCGAACTGGGGTCGAGAGGATGCCTCGACCTTGTTGCGCGAGGTGCTGCGGGCGGCGGGCAAGGATATCGAGGCGGAACGCTTGCAGGATGGGCCTCGTACGGACAGGTAGGGACATGCAATCGTCAAGCTTCTGGGCTGCATGGATGGCATCCGTCGCCATCCTGAGCGTTCCGGTCATGGCATCGACCCTGATCGACTCCCCGGCAGCGGTCGACTGCGCAGCCGGGCAGTTCTGCGGTCGGGTCGTCGACGCTCAGGGCAGTCCGATGGACTTGGTGGAATTGCGTGTGGAGCCCGGGGATTTCGTCACCCTGTCCGAAGACGGTGGGCGTTTTTCGTTGCCCGCTGATCTCCTTTCAACTGCCGCTGCGGTGGTGTTCTCTGCGCCCGGTTTCGCGACGGTCCGGGTGGAGCTCCGGGAATTGCTCAAGGGAGCGCGCGACGTCATCCTGCCGAGGGTGGAGCAGCTTGAGACGATCGTGGTAGCGGCGAGGACGCTTTCCACGCCCTTCGCGCCCAGAGTGGTGGACAAGATGACCCTGCTGACCGATCCGTCCGCCAACGCGGACGTGCTGGTGGCGGTGGCGTCGCTGCCCACTGCGACCGGTGTAGACGGCTCGGCCGATCCCCAACTGCGGGGCGGCGCTATCGGTCTGACGCGCGTGTATTTCAACGACATCCCGCTCTACGAGGCGACGCGCGGGTCGCCGGTCGACATGACGACGCGCGCCGGTTCGATATTCAATCCCGGGATCGTCAAGGATGTAGAGGTCTATCCGACGAACCCACCTGCCTACCTTGCGAACAGCGCAGCGGGAGCCATCCGCGTCCTGCCGGACGATCAGGGTACGGACATGTCTTCGCTCTACGCGGGCTTGACCGGGCTGAGCCTCTCGACTTCGCGTGGTTTGGATGGCGGCGGGGCGATGCAGGCGTACCTGAGCGCGTCCGACCTTTCCGGCTTCCTGACCCTCAACCCCGACCTCCAGCGCGACCTCACCTCGTTCCGCTCGGGCGCGGGCGGCGTCAGCCTCAGTCTGCCGTTCGGCGAGCGCAGCGAGGCGACCATATTAGGCATCCTTGATGCGGAGGACGGACGCTATCCACTGTCCATCCTGGAGTTTTCCGGACCCTCGCGCAGCGAGCGCTTCCGATCCTACACCGCGGTCTCGTTGGAAACCCCGTTCGATCCGTTCCGCGTGAAGATCGACCTCGCATACACAGCGACCTCGAACCGGCTCACGTTCCGGGATTTCGATGCCCTTGCGCACAACGCGTACGGATATGCCGCGGTCGACATGGCCGGCCAGGTCGCGCGCGTGGACTTCCGAGCGGGGGTCGCAGGGGAGTTCCTCGATCTTCGGACCACCGGCTCGCTGTCTTTCTACGATGCGACCGGCTTGTCGCCTCCGACCGGGCGTCTCGATCGGCGCGCGCAGTACGGCTCCGCGTACTTCTTCGGCAGCTTTGCTCTGTCGCGCCGTACCTCCGTCGCTGTCGGTCTACGGGCATTCGCAGCCGATGATCCGTCGCAGGATCCGGTCGCCTCGTTGGCGGCGACATGGAGGTCTTCGGACCGCAGGCACAAGCTCATCTTCGGTATCGGCTCCTACAGCGCGCTCTCGCCGCCGGATCTTGGTTCGGCGGCTGCTGTGGCCGCGGCCCGGAGCAGACAGGTCGCCCTCGACTACGCCTTCGATGTGGGCGGGTGGGGGTTCGAGGCCGGGGTCTACGCCAAGCGTGACCGCTTCGCAGGGGAGTCCACCGACATCCGCGGCGCTGACATGACGCTTCGCGCCGATCTCGGTGAGAGATCCGGATTGGAGGTCATCGCTGCGACGTCGCGGCAGCGTGTCGCCGGGGTGGTGGCGGACGGCGACCTGCCTTACCTTGCAGCCGTGACCCTGCGGTGGTCTTTTTGGCCCCGCATGGACGTCCACCTGCGCTACACGGCCAGAAGCGGCGCAGCGTACACGCGCGTTGTCGGCGCCGGAGAGATCCATGGGATCTCGTTCCCGATTTTCGAGCAGCCCGAAAATCAAGGGCGGTTGCCGTCCTCCCGGGTTCTCGACCTCGCTTTCTACTTTCCGTTGTCGTCCGTAAGAGGTTCGACGAGGCCGATCGCCCGTTTCACGATCAACAACCTGTTGGATCGGGAGGTGCCGTCCGCGGTTGTGTATTCGGGCGGGTACCAGGACAGCCGGTTGTCCTTTCGCTCGGGGCGCTCGATCAACTTCGGACTGGCTTTCTCACTCTGAGCCGAGGTCGGTCCTGAACAGATCGCCGGTGTGTGGCCGGCCGTGCCCGTGGACGCAGGATGGGGTCGCGGATCATCCTCGGTGACCCTCGAGGGCAAGCGAACGACTTTGTAAGTTAAAGTACACAGTGACGCGTTCGACCGCATACCGGAGACCCACCATGTCCGAGCCCTCCCGTCCGTCCGCCCCGTCCCCTCAACCTGCCGACGACCTCGCTTTTCTTCGTGGCCTCGCTGAATCCGGCCGCGATACGCCGTTCGACGGTGGTGACTACCTGATCGCCGCCGGCGGGTGGTTCGCCCTGGCGAGTCTCATCGTCTGGTTCGGCTCGCAGGGTCTTTTCGGTCTCAGTCTACCGTCGGCGCATGCAGCTTGGCTGGTCGCCGCGGTCGGTTTTGCTGGGTCGCTCGCCTACCTGATTCGCCGTGATCGTGGCCTGCCTGTGACGACCACCAACCGCGCGCTGGGCGCCGTCTGGTCGGCCATCGTTTGGGGCTTCTTCGCGTTCTGGCTCGGCGCGTTCGTGCTCGCCCAGCGTAGCGGCGCGGAGGCCGTGGGTCCGGTGATGAGCACCATCCTGCTGCATGGGCTGAGCGCCTACGGTGTCGCCTGGTCCGCCTATCGCCTGATCTCGCGCCGCGCGTGGGCGGGGTGGGTCGCCGCGGCGAGCTTCGTGGCGGTGCCCGTGATGGCCGCCGTGCAGGGCA
>CALGVD010000125.1 GCA_937920275.1 uncultured Pseudomonadota bacterium | reverse complement strand
TGCCGCAGATGAGCGCCGAAGCCTTGTCTGCGCGGCTCGCCCCGGGCGCTGCGTCGATCGCACCGCTCGTGCTCGATGTGCGCCGCGCCGAGGAGTTCGCAGCTGGCCGTGTGCCGGGCTCGCGCAACCTTCCCCACGAGCAGCTCGTCGCCGATCCGGCGCTGCTCGACGCGCCGAAGGACGCCGAGATCGTGGTCTATTGCCAGAGCGGTCGCCGCGCCAACATGGCGCTCGAGGCGCTGCAGAAAGCCGGCTACACCCGCCTCGTGCACCTAGAAGGCGACTTCCCGGGCTGGCAGTCGCAGGGCGGACCGGTCGAGAAGACGGCGCTTTGAGCCGCCTGCCCGCCGCGCTGATCGCGCTCCTCGTCGCGTTGCCGGCTGCGGCGACCGCGCAGGATCTTTGGCTCAGCAACGCACGCCTCATAGACGGCCGTCCGGGGACGGCCGTACGGTCGGTCAACCTGCGCGTCAGCGACGGCCGCATCGCAGAGATCACCGCGGCAGCCGACCGTCCGGGTGCCATCGACCTGCGCGGGGCGTTCCTCATGCCGGGCTTCATCGACCTGCACACGCACATCGAGGACCCGGCCTCTGCGCGTCGCGCGTTGTCCTCCGGTGTGACGACCACGCGTGTGCTCGGCGACAACTATCTCAAAGGGATGGCCACGCGCGACCTCGTCCGCAAAGGCCGTGTTGCCGGCCCGCAGATGCTGGTGTCGGGCGGTCATGTGCGCCCGCAGCTCGGCGAGTCCTTCGTCCTGAGCTACCCGCAGTTCGGGCAGTACTTGGAGGCGCCGCTGACGGGACCTGATCAGGTCGCCGAAGTGGTGCGCGCCGTCATCGACCGGGGTGCTGATGTCATCAAGGTCGGCGCCAGCGAGCGCGCCGGGCTCGCCCGCACGGATCCTCGCAGACAGGAACTCTCGCATGATGAACTGCGTGCCGCGGTGGCCGAGGCCGCCAAGAACGGCTTGTATGTCGCGGCGCATGCCCACGACCGGCAGGGCGCGAACGCTGCGGTGCGCGCCGGCGTGCGCAGCATCGAGCACGGCACCTATGTCGATGACGAGACGCTGGCGCTGATGCGCAAGCAGGGCACCTTCTTCGTGCCCACGCTCGCGATCATGAGCCCGCTCGGTGATCCGCGCGGCGACGCGGCGGACGACATCGCGCTGCAGCTGCGCACCTTGCACATGATGCGGCCGTTGCGCGATGCGGTGCGCAAGGCGCGTGCGCTCGGCGTCACCGTGGCCGTCGGCACCGACAGCTCCTACGGCGACCGCGACGACTACGGCCGCGTGCGCCCGGCGCACGAGATCCAGGAGTTGATCGGCTGCGGCTACACGCCGATCGAGGCGATCACCGCCGCCACCTACGATGCAGCCCGCGTGCTCGGTATCGAGGGCCGCACCGGGTCGGTGGCGGTCGGGCTGGAGGCCGATCTGCTGGTGGTGGACCGCGATCCGCGCGTGGATCCGACGACCTTGTTCGAGCCCTTGTTGGTCGTCAGCGACGGGAAGATCGCGCTCGATCGCGTGGCGCTGCGCTGACCCCGGCCGGGGGCAGCCATCCCCCCGGACTCGCCGGGGGATGCCCCGGTGGGTATAGTCGGAAGGTTGTCTAGGGCCCACCTGTGGGAGGGGGGTCCGGACGGACTTGGACAAGGACGCCATGGATCGCGACGACATCCTGACTTCGGCGCAGCTCGAGGCTTGGTACAAGGCCGCTGCGAAATCAGCCCCCGGGGGTGACCCGGCGCGGCAGAGCTGGACCACGCCCGAGGGGCTGGTGGTCAAGCCGCTCTATACCGCTGCAGACCTTGAGGGTCTGCCGTACACGGACACGCTACCCGGCTTCGCGCCCTTCATCCGTGGCCCGCAGGCGACCATGTACGCGGTCCGGCCCTGGACGATCCGGCAGTACGCCGGGTTCTCGACCGCCGAGGCCTCGAACGCCTTCTACCGCAAGGCGCTCGCTGCGGGTGGGCAGGGCGTGTCGGTCGCCTTCGACCTCGCCACACATCGCGGTTACGACAGCGACCACCCGCGCGTGACGGGCGATGTCGGCAAGGCGGGCGTCGCCATCGATTCGGTCGAGGACATGAAGATCCTGTTCGACGGCATCCCGCTCGATACGGTCTCGGTGTCGATGACCATGAACGGCGCGGTGCTGCCGGTGCTCGCGGCCTTCGTGGTGGCGGGCGAGGAGCAGGGGGTGTCACAGGAGCAGCTCTCCGGCACCATCCAGAACGACATCCTCAAAGAATTCATGGTGCGCAACACCTATATCTACCCGCCCAGTCCCTCGATGCGGATCGTCGGTGACATCATCGAGCACACGGCGCGGAAGATGCCGAAGTTCAATTCGATCTCGATCTCCGGCTACCACATGCAGGAGGCGGGTGCGAACCAGGCGCTCGAGCTCGCCTTCACGCTGGCCGACGGCAAAGAATATGTGAAGACCGCGCTCGGAAAGGGCCTCGACATCGACGAGTTCGCCGGCCGTCTGAGCTTCTTCTGGGCGATCGGCATGAACTTCTACCTTGAGATCGCCAAGATGCGCGCGGCGCGGCTGCTGTGGTGGCGGATCATGTCGGGCTTCGGCGCCCAGAAGCCGAAGAGCCTGATGCTGCGCACGCACTGCCAGACCTCGGGCTGGAGCCTCACCGAGCAGGATCCGTACAACAATGTGGTGCGCACCACCATCGAGGCGATGGCGGCGGTGTTCGGCGGTACGCAGAGCCTGCACACCAATTCCTTCGACGAGGCGATCGCGCTGCCCACAGAGTTCAGCTCGCGCATCGCTCGCAACACGCAGCTCATCCTGCAGGAAGAGACCCACATCACGAGCGTGGTCGACCCCTGGGCCGGCAGCTATATGATGGAGAAGCTGACCCAGGACATGGCCGATGCCGCCTGGAAGATCATCGAGGAGGTCGACGGCATGGGCGGCATGACCCGCGCCGTCGAATCGGGTTGGGCGAAACTGCGCATCGAGGCGAGTGCCGCGGAGAAGCAGGCGCGCATCGACTCCGGCCGCGATGTCATCATCGGCGTCAACAAGTTCCGCCCCGAGGAAGAGACGCCGGTCGAGTTCCGAGATATCGACGATGCCGCAGTGCGCGAAGCGCAGGTCGCACGGCTCAAGCAGCTGCGCGCCGCGCGCCACGGCGGGAAGGTACAGGCGGCGTTGGACGCGCTCACGGCTGCTGCGCAGTCGGGCGAGGGTAACCTGCTCGCGCTCTCCATCGATGCCATGCGCGCGCGTGCGACGGTGGGCGAGGTGAGCGACGCGCTTGAGAAGGTCTGGGGGCGCCACCGTGCCCGGTCACAGGAGGTCAGCGGCGTGTATGCAGGAGCCTACGAGGATGCCGGAGACTGGCAGCGCCTCAAGACCGACATCGATGCTTTCGCTACCGAGCAGGGTCGTCGTCCGCGCGTGCTGATCGCGAAGCTCGGCCAGGACGGCCATGACCGCGGCGCCAAGGTGGTCGCGAGCGCTTTTGCCGACCTCGGTTTCGATGTCGATGTCGGGCCGTTGTTCCAGACCCCCGAGGAGTGCGCGCGTCAGGCGATCGAGAACGATGTGCATGCGGTCGGCGTCAGCACGCTCGCAGCAGGCCACAAGACGCTGGTCCCCGCCATCATCGAAGCGCTTCGCGCGCAGGGCGGCGGTGACATCGTGGTGTTCGTCGGCGGTGTCGTCCCGCAGCAGGACTACGCGTTCCTGCGCTCGGCGGGTGTCAGGGGCATCTACGGTCCCGGCACGCCGATCCCCGAGAGCGCGCGCGATGTGCTGATGCAGATCAAGGCGGCGCGTGTCCCCTGATATCCTCGACGCTGCGCCGGCTGCCGATGCTGCGCTCGTGGCGGGGGTGCGTGCGGGCGACCGACGCGCGATCGCCAAGGCGATCACCCTGCTCGAGTCCACGCGTCCCGACCATCGACGCCGCGCCGATGCCTTGCTCGATGCGCTGTTGCCTGCCACCGGGCGCGCGCTGCGCATCGGCATCTCCGGTGTGCCGGGCGTCGGTAAGTCGACCTTCATCGAGACGCTCGGCATGTTCCTCGTGGAGCGCGGCCACCGCATCGCGGTGCTCGCGGTCGACCCTTCTTCGGGACTCACCGGCGGCTCGATCCTCGGCGACAAGACGCGCATGGATCGGCTCTCGACCGACCCGCGCGCGTACATCCGTCCGACGCCGTCGTCGGGGGCCTTGGGCGGCGTCGCTGAGCGCACGCGTGAGGCGATGCTGGTCTGCGAGGCAGCGGGCTACGATGTCGTGCTCGTCGAGACGGTCGGCGTCGGCCAGTCCGAGACGACCGTCGCCGGCATGACCGATCTTTTCCTGCTGCTGCAGTTGCCGAACGCCGGCGATGACCTGCAGGCCATGAAGAAGGGCATCATGGAGCTCGCGGATCTCGTGGTGATCAACAAATCCGACCTCGATGCTGACGCTGCGCTGCGCGCCGAAGCGCAGGTCACCAGCGCGCTGCGGATGCTGCGCCATCCCGGTGGGAGCCGCTGGCAGACACGCGTACTGCGGGCGAGTGCGCTGTCGGGAGAGGGCATCGCCGCGTTGTGGGACACGGTCGAGGAGTTCCGCCGCTGTCGCGAGGACGACGGCGGGTTTGCGGACCGTCGCCGCCGTCAGTCGCTGAACTGGCTGTGGGACGAGGTGCACGCACGCCTGCTCGCGGACTTCCGTGCCCATCCCGCTGTCCGCGCCGCCTTGCCTGAAACGCTCGCCGAAGTCGAAGGGTCACGCCTTGCGCCCTCATCCGGCGCACGCAGACTGCTCGATCTTTTTGAACAACCTTCGCGGCCGTCCTGAAGCCGCTCTGTCCGAGGACCGCGTCATGCACGACATCATCCAACAACTGGACAAGAAACGCGCCCAAGCGCGCCAAGGCGGCGGCCCCAAGCGCATCGCTGCGCAGCACGCCAAGGGCAAACTGACAGCCCGCGAACGCATCGAGCTGCTGCTCGATGAGGGGTCTTTCGAGGAATGGGACATGTTCGTCGAGCATCGCTGCAGCGATTTCGGCATGCAGGACCAGAAGATCCCGGGCGACGGCGTGGTCACCGGTTGCGGCTTCATCAACGGTCGCCTGGTGTTCGTGTACAGCCAGGACTTCACCGTGTTCGGCGGCTCTTTGAGCGAGGCGCACGCGCAGAAGATCTGCAAGATCATGGATACGGCGATGAAGGTCGGTGCGCCCGTCATCGGCATCAACGACTCGGGCGGAGCACGCATCCAGGAGGGCGTGGCCTCCCTCGGCGGCTATGCCGAAGTCTTCCAGCGCAATGTCACGGCCTCGGGCGTGGTGCCGCAGGTCAGCATCATCATGGGCCCCTCGGCGGGCGGTGCGGTCTACAGTCCGGCGCTCACCGACTTCATCTTCATGGTGAAGGACAGCTCCTACATGTTCGTGACCGGCCCTGAGGTCGTGAAGACGGTCACCCACGAGGAGGTCTCTGCGGAGGACCTCGGCGGCGCCATCACGCACACCACGCGCAGCGGTGTCGCCGACCTCGCCTTCGACAACGATGTCGAGGCCTTGCTCATGATCCGGCGGTTCTTCAACTATCTCCCGGCGAACAACCGTGAGAAGCCGCCGATGCGCGAAGCGGGGGACCCTGCGGACCGCGACGATTATTCGCTGGACACGCTCGTGCCGGACAACCCGAACAAGCCCTACGACATGAAGGAGCTGCTCGTGAAAGTGGTCGACGATGGTGAGTTCTTCGAGCTGCAGCCGGAGTACGCGAAAAACATCATCATCGGATTCGCGCGCATGGACGGCCATGTGGTCGGCATCGTCGCCAACCAGCCGTTGGTGCTCGCCGGCTGTCTCGACATCAAGAGCAGCATCAAGGCGGCCCGTTTCGTGCGCTTCTGTGATGCGTTCTCCATCCCGGTGGTCACCTTCGTCGATGTGCCGGGCTTCATGCCGGGCACCTCGCAGGAGTACGGCGGCATCATCAAGCACGGCGCCAAGCTGCTCTACGCCTATGCCGAGTGCACGGTGCCGAAGATCACGGTGATCACCCGCAAGGCCTATGGCGGAGCCTACGATGTGATGGCTTCGAAGCACCTGCGCGGCGATGTCAACTTCGCGTGGCCCAACGCGGAGATCGCGGTGATGGGCGCCAAGGGCGCCGTCGAGATCATCTTCCGCGAAGAGAAGGGCGACCCGGCGAAGCTCGCGGCACGCGAGGCCGAGTACAAGGAGAAGTTCGCCAATCCGTTCATCGCCGGTGCGCGCGGTTACATCGACGATGTGATCATGCCGCACGGTACGCGTCGCCGGGTGTGCCGTGCGCTCACGGTGCTGCGCGACAAGAAGATCGAGGAGCCGTGGCGCAAGCACGGCAATATCCCGCTGTGACGGCGTCAAGGAGACCTGCAGGCATGTTCAAGAAGATCCTCATCGCCAACCGTGGCGAGATCGCCTGTCGCGTCATCAAGACGGCGCGACGCATGGGCATCAAGACCGTGGCCGTGTACTCGGAGGCCGACAAGGACGCCCGGCATGTCGAGCTCGCCGACGAGGCGGTGTTGATCGGCCCGGCGCCCTCGCGCGAGTCCTATTTGGTGCAGGATCGCATCATCGAGGCCTGCCGCCAGACCGGTGCCGAGGCCGTGCATCCGGGATACGGATTCCTGTCCGAGAACGCCGAGTTCTCGCGGCGCGTCGAGGAGGCGGGGATCGTCTTCATCGGGCCGAAGCATGCTTCGATCGGCGCGATGGGCGACAAGATCGCCTCGAAAGCGCTCGCTGCCAAGGCCGGTGTCAGCACCATCCCGGGCTGGAACGATGCGATCGAGACGCCGGAGCGTGCGGTCGAGATCGCGAAGGACATCGGCTACCCGGTGATGATCAAGGCGAGCGCGGGCGGTGGCGGCAAAGGTCTACGCGTCGCTTGGAACGACAAGGAGGCCTTCGAGGGCTTCAGTTCCTGTCGCAACGAAGCGCGCAACAGCTTCGGCGATGACCGCGTGTTCATCGAGAAGTTCGTCGAAGAGCCGCGCCACATCGAGATCCAGGTGCTGGGCGACGCCCACGGCAACTGTGTCTATCTTTGGGAGCGGGAGTGCTCGATCCAGCGCCGTCACCAGAAAGTGATCGAAGAGGCGCCGAGCCCCTTCCTCGACGACAAGGTCCGCAAAGCGATGGGTGAGCAGGCGGTCGCGCTCGCCAAGGCGGTCGATTACCAGAGCGCAGGCACCGTCGAGTTCGTGGTCGGGAAGGACAAGTCGTTCTTCTTCCTCGAGATGAACACGCGTCTGCAGGTGGAGCATCCGGTCACCGAGTGCATCACCGGGCTCGACCTCGTGGAGCAGATGATCCGCGTCGCAGCCGGCGAGAAGCTCGCGTTCAAGCAGAAGGACATCAAGCGCGAAGGTTGGGCGATCGAGTGCCGCATCAACGCCGAAGATCCGTTCCGCAACTTCCTGCCCTCGACCGGCCGCTTGGTGAAGTACCGGCCGCCGGCGCAGAACATGGAAGCCTCTCAGCCTGTGCCGCCGGGTGGCGGCGTACGCGTCGATACCGGCGTCTACGAGGGCGGCGAGATCCCCATGCACTACGACTCGATGATCGCCAAGCTCATCGTGCACGGTCGGGACCGCAACGAGGCGATCGCGCGCATGCGTGAGGCGCTCAACGGTTTCGTGATCCGCGGTATCTCGAGCAATGTCCCGTTCCAAGCGGCGTTGCTCGCGCACCCGCGCTTCACCGCCGGTGATTTCAACACCGGCTTCATCGCCGAGCAGTATCCCAAGGGGTTCAGTACGACTTCGGTCGCACACGATCAACCCTCGTTCCTGCTCGCGCTCGCGGCGGTGTCGCACCGTCGTTCGCGTGAACGCGCGGCGACGCTCACCGGGCAGCGGCGTCACCGCGAGGTGCGCATCCGTGAGGATCTCGTCGTGGTGTTGACCGATGCTGCCGGGCTGCGCGATCACATCCCGATATCGGTGCGTCCGCAGGGCTCGATGTTCGAGGTGTCCATCGCAGGGCTGACGCACGAGGTCGCCTTCGAAGACAACCTCCGCGACATCGCGGTGCACGGCACCTTCGATGGCCAGCCGTTCTGCGCGCAGATAGAGCGTAGCGGGCTCGGCTACCGCATCTCGCACAACGGTGCGAGCCTGTTCGCACGGGTGTTCTCACCGCGCCACGCCGAACTCGAGGCGTTGATGCCGTTCAAGGCGCCGCCCGATCTCTCCAAGGTGCTGCTGTCGCCGATGCCGGGCCTGCTGGTCGACGTCGCGGTGCAGGTCGGACAGACGGTGCGTGCGGGCGAGAAGCTCGCAGCCATCGAGGCGATGAAGATGGAGAACATCCTCTTCGCGACCCAGGACTGCGTGGTCTCCGAGGTGCTTGCTGGCAAGGGCGACAGCCTCGCGGTCGATCAGGTGATCATGAGGTTCCAGTGACGCGGCCGTTCCGGGTGCTCGGCATCCAGCAGGTCGCGATCGGCGGCCCGGACAAGACGCGTCTGCGGCGGCTGTGGGTGGACATGCTCGGGCTCGAGGTCACGGGGCATTTCCGCAGCGAGCGCGAGAACGTCGACGAGGACATCTGCTCGATGGGGCAGGGGGCGTTCCGAGTGGAGGTGGATCTGATGGAGCCGGTCGATCCCGAGGGCAAGCCCGCGGTCCACGCCACGCCGCTCAACCATATCGGCCTCTGGATCGACGACCTGCCGACGGCGGTCGCGTGGCTCACGGCACAGGGCGTGCGATTCGCGCCGGGCGGCATCCGCAAGGGCGCCGCAGGCCACGACATCTGTTTCCTGCATCCGAAGGCGAACGAAGAGTCGCCGATCGCCGGTGAGGGCGTGTTGATCGAACTGGTACAAGCGCCGTCGGATGTCATCGCCGCGCTCGGCGGTCGCTGATCGCGCGATCAGTCCTCGAGACGCTGCACCGCGACGATGAGTGTGCCGGGTCCGCCGTGCACGCCGATGGCTGCGCCCATGTCGGTGAGACCCGACCATGCGATCCGCTCCGGCGGGATCGTCGCCCGCAGTTCGTCGTAGAGCCGCTGACCCGCCTCGGGCCGGTTGGCATGGCCGACCAGCAGGCGTATGCGTTGCGTGCCGGAATCGATCTTGCTGCGGCGCCGTACCAGGCGGATGAAGCGGTCGATGAGGCGGTGTGAACCGAAGAGGCCCCCACCGAAGGCGACCCGTCCGTCGGGGAAGGTCCGCAGGACCACGTTCAGCCGCAGCCATCGGGCGATGTTGCCGACCGCTGCCGGTACGCGACCGCCCCGCACCGCGAAGTCGATGCGCTCGACGAGCGCAAAGGTCTGGGTACGATCACGCGCCGCCTCGGTTGCAGCGATCACTTGGTCGAGATCCTGTCCTTCGGCCGCCGCCTCCGCCGCAGCGAGCACCACCAAGGCTTCGCCGACCGACGCATTGCGGGTGTCGACCACAGCCACGCGTCGTCCCTCGGCGCTGACGCGCTGGGCGACCGTCACGGCCGCGTTGTAGGTGCCGCTGTGGCGCGCCGTGAGGTTCACCGAGATGACGGACTCATAGTGCGACACCAGGAACTCGAAGATACGCCGGAAGTCACCCGGTGGGGGCTGCGAGGTCTTCGGGTGTTCGGGATTGACGGCGAGTTCGTCGTAGAACTCTGCGGAGGTCATGCTGACCTTGTCGAGATAGGAACGGCCGCCGAAGTGCACGCGCGCGGCGACCATATGGATGCCGAGCCGCTCCATCTCGGCATCGGGCAGGTCGCTGCCTGAATCGGTGACCACGGCGACGCGTTGCGCGCGGCGGTGATGCACGGCCGATTGCTGCATGCGCATGTCGTCGGCTTTCTGGCTCTGCACTTCGCCGAACATCGAAGCGGTCCGGAAGATGGCGTCGGGGTCGTCGCAGTGGATGTGGATGCGGGCCTTGTGCTTGCTGCCGCTGACCACCAGGCTCGCCCCGACCGTCGACAGTGATTCCCGCAGGCCACGAAGCTCGACGATGCTCTCCGCGCGCGCCACCACCAAGCACTCGGTGCAGAAGCGGAAGTCCTGTCCCGCAGCGACCGGCATGGAGCCGGCCATCGCCTCATCGCCTTCGTGGACCGGTACCACGGTCTCGCCTTTGTCGCCGGTCTGCAGGAAGCGCAGCATCCCTTCGAGCATGTCGACGAAGCCTTGTGCGCCGGCGTCGACGACATCCGCGGCACGCAGTTCCTTCAGTTGGCCGCGGGTCTGTTCCAAGGCGGTACGCACCCGTACCAGCGAGCGCTCGAACAAGGTGCCGAGGTCGGCCGCTGCCGAGTTGTCCGCGAGGTTCTTCTGCAAAGCGTCGGCGAACTCGCGCAGCACCGTGAGGATCGTGCCTTCCTGCGGTTGCATCAACGCGTCGCGGGCATAGGTCGCACCGCTTTGGACCGCGGCCACGAAATCGGTCAGGCCGAGCCTCGCGCGTTGGCCTGCGCCATCGCCGAGCCCCATCAAAAATTGCGCGAGGATCGCGCCGGAGTTGCCGCGCGCGCCGTCGAGGGCGGCATCGGCCGCGCGGGTCAGCACCCGCCCGGCGTCCGCCACCGGCTCACGATCGAGCGCCGACAACACGGCAGCCAGCGTCATCGCCATGTTGGTGCCGGTGTCTCCGTCAGGGACCGGGAAGACATTGATCTTGTTGAGGTGGTCTGTCCTCTGGAACAGACGGTAGATGCCGGCGCGCAGCAGGTCTGCCAGCAGCAAGCCATCGAGGCTGTCGGTCCGCCCGGGCAGCGTGTCGGACGGCAGACCCGCCGGAGAGCCGAAGGTGTCTGGACGCGCCGTCATGGTTCGATGGAGACCTTGAAGGTCGCGCCGCGATGATCGAGCACCACGCCGTCCCGGACGATGCTGCGGACCCGTAGACCGTTGCCCGTCATCTCGCCTTCGCGCAGGCGTTGGCCGTTCAACAAAATGAACCGCTTGGAGGCATCCGGATCGTAGACATGCAGTGACACCGCGGCTTCGGGTATGGCATCGCCGGCGGCGAGCAGGTCGTCACGGGTGCGGGAGGGTTGCTGCAGATCGATCGGCGCCGAAGTTGCGGTGGGCACGGCATCCGTCTCGATGACAGACGGTGCGGTGCGTGCGGGTGTCGTGGCCGTCGAGCGTGAGACGGATGCAGTTCGGGCAGCCGCAGGTGGTGCGGTCGTAGGTGGTGCGGCAGCAGGCGCAGCGTCCATCGGCGTGGCGACCGTGCCGATCGGCGGAGCGACAGCCGGCGCAGGCGCCGAGACGGGCAGGGCTGCGTCGGCCACCGCCGCCGCGCGCTCGTTACGCAGCAGTACGGTCAGCACGACGAGCAGGTTCACCCCGAGCAGCAAGCCGAGCGCGACGCCCCAGATCGGGAACGCGCGCCGCGATGCGACAGCCCGCGCGTCGAACATCGCCGGATGTTCCTGGCGTAGCCGCGCGTTCTCTGATTTGCGTAGTGCATCGAGGATGAAGGACATACCGAAGTCGATGGCCGCGATGCGGCGCAACCCTCCCTTTGTTCGGGCGAGTATTGCACGGTCTGGAGCAGACCGGCATAGTCCCTCGCACCGTGCAGTGCGATGACCACGGCTGGTCGCGGCGGTCGTTGGCCGCGGTGGCCGGCATCACCCCTACAGGCGAGCCGTCCCTCGATGCGCCGCCATCGGCTTCAGCCGTAGGGGTCGATGTGGATCTTTGGCTGGCACGCCTCGACGACCTCGGTGCATCCGAAGGCGAGCCCGTCGGGCCGTCCGGCATCGACGAATCCGCCCGCGCGGCGCGCATCGCAGACCCCGTCGCCCGCAGTCGCTACCTTGCCTCGCGGCGTCTGCTGCGCGGGATCCTCGCGCAGCGTCTGAAGCGTCAGCCGGACACGCTGGAATTCGAGGTCTCGCACCACGGCAAACCGAGGTTGGTGGTGGAGGATGGCCCCGCATTGCACTTCAACCTCAGTCATGCCGGGGGTTGGCTGTTGATCGCCACCCGCGTCGACGGACCGATAGGCGTCGATCTCGAGTTTCCGCGGGACGGTATCGATCTCGGGCGGCTCGCAAGAAGGGTGTTCTCGCCTGCGGAGCAGGCCGGTCTGCAGCGCGCCACCGAACGCTCTGCGGCCGCAGGACAGCGTTGGTTCTTCGGTTGTTGGACCCGCAAAGAGGCGCTGCTCAAGTGCCTGGGCACTGGATTCGCAGGCGGCGCGTCTGCGTTCGAGGTCGGTGTCGAGCCGACGATGCACAGGGTGTCGACACCGGGGCATGGGTGCGATTCGGTGTGCGTGAATTCTTTGGAATTGCCGGAGCTGACGGCTGCGCCCGCCAGGGCTCACGCTGCAGTGGCTTGGTCCTCGCAGGATCTGTCCGTGGCCGCACCCCGAGGTCCGGGGGACGGCGCGATCCTGCGATATCACTGGGTGGACCCTACTGCATGATCGCTGCTGCTCTAGAGGGCCGTCGTGGTCTGGCGCTCGCCGCGGTGATCGCATTGTGGATCGGATTGGCGTTCGTCGGCGAGCCGGCGCGTGAGGCCTTGCATTGGTCGCGCTCGGGCATCGCTGCCGGTGAACATTGGCGTTGGCTCACCGCCCATCTCGTCCATCTCGATCTTGCGCACGCGGTGCTGAACGCAGCGGGTCTTGCGCTCCTCTGGGTTTTGTTCTTCGACCTCTATTCGGTCCGACGCTGGTTGCTGGTGGCCGCCTGCGGCATCGTCACGATCGATGTCGGGCTGTGGTGGTTGTCCGATGTCCGCTGGTATGTCGGCGCGTCGGGCGTATTGAACACGCTGGCGGCGGCCGGGATCGTGCGCGAGATCATCGACGGCGATCGCATGGCATGGGTCGTGGGCGCCGCAGGCCTCGGCAAGCTCGTGTACGAGAACCTGGCCGGACCGCTGCCGTTCCTCGCCAGCGATCACCCGGTCGTGCTCGAAGCACACCTCTTCGGCGCGTTGGCCGGTATGGTCTGCGGCCTGCTGATGCCACGCTCCGATGCGCCGTCAGCGCCGCGTCCGCCCGAGACTGCTGGCGCGTGACACCGCCGCGCCGCCGAAGCGGTCGCGGATCGCATCGAGCGCGGAGTCCAGCCGGGTGCCGCGTGCGCCGTCGGCTGCTGCGAACAGGTCCTCCTGCGCCGCATCTTCCAGCCCCGTCGCGCTGACACCGAGCAGGCGGACCGCAGGACGCCCTTGCTGGCCGCGCGCGGCCCCAGGCCGCTCTTCCTGCAACCATCCGGCGAGCAACTCCCGCGTGGTCGCAGCGATCACGCCGGTCTCGCAGGTGGCAGGCGTGAGTGTCCGCTGTCGCGTCAGGGTCGTGAAGTCGCCACGTCGGACCTTGATGCCGATGCAGGACGCCCAGAGACCTTGTGCCCGTAGCCGCGCTGCGACCTTGTCGGCGAGTGCGGCGAGCGCCGCTTGCATCGCCTCGGGGCTGTGCAGATCCTCGTCGAAGGTGCGCTCGTTGCTCACCGATTTCTCGTCGCGGTCCGGCAGCACCGGACGATCGTCGAGGCCGGCTGCACGATCGCGCCAGGCCTGCCAATCGCGGCCGAAGAGCGGACGCAGCTGTCGCTCGTCAGCGTGCCGCAGATCACCGAGCGTCGCGATCCCGGCGGCGGCGACCTGCTCGCCTTTCTTTCGACCGAGTCCGGGCAGGCGCCGCACCGGTAGCGGGTCGAGCACCGCGTGCACGCGCTCGGATGTCACCACCGTCAGTCCATCGGGCTTGTCGAGATCGGAGGCGATCTTGGCGATGAGTTTGTTGGAGGCGACACCGACCGACGCACCAAGGCCCGTACGCTCGCGGATCAAGCGCTTGATGTCGCGTGCGATCAACTCCGGCGCGCCGTGCAACATCCGGCTGTCGGTGACATCCAGGAAGGCCTCATCGAGCGACAAGCCTTGGACCAGCGGTGTGAAGGCATGGAACACCTCGAAGACCTGCGCCGAGATCTCTGCATAGCGGGCCATGCGCGGGCTCACGCAGATCGCCTGAGGACAGAGCGCGAGCGCACGCCGCACCGGCATCGCCGAGCGCACGCCGAATCGGCGCACTTCATAGCTTGCCGCCGCTACCACGCCGCGTCCGCCGCTACCGCCGACGATCACAGGCAGACCGCGCAGTTCCGGCCGGTCGTGTTGCTCCACCGACGCGTAGAACGCATCCATATCGACATGGAGGATGGCGCGGCCGACGAGCGGCATGGAGTCTCAGCCTCCCAGCACCGACGCGATACCGGTGAAGATCAGCAGCATCGACGCGAGGAGCAGATACAGGAAAGAGACGGCCGTGTATTTGCCGAGCGTTATGAGGCGCGATTCGCCGTAGCAGACACGCATGCTCTGATAGCAGTACCACACCAGATAACCCAGCATCGCGGGTGCGAGGAAGCCGTCGTAGCCGTCGGGGATGGCGCGGTCGAGCAGGATCTCGATCATCAGGGCCGCATATATCGCGCTTTGGTTATGGACGAGATGCAGCAGATGTTCGACGTAGAGCCGTCGGGGGCGCCAATAGAAGAGCAGCATGCCGGCCGCGACCAACGGCAGCAGCACGAACATCGCTCTGGGGGCGTTGCGCAGGAACGCGCTCTCGAACGAGGCTGCGCCCTGACGCTGCAGACGCAGGCAGGCTTCCTGCAGCCGGGGCCGCACAGTGGCCTCGAGCGGCCCGCGGTACTCGAGCGCGGCGCAGTCGGTGTCGATGCGGGTCTCGCTGGAGAGAGCGACCGCAGACCTCTGTTCTAGCGCCAGCAACAGGAAGAACGCGACGCTGAGGACCAGATAGAGCCGGATCGGCGGAAGGTAGCGCGCGCGACGGCCGGCGAAGTACTCGCGGGTGAGCATGCCCGGCCGTGTCAGCAGCGCGCGCAGCGTCCGCCAGAGACGCGAGTCGGCGTGGGTGAGCGTCTCGATGGTCTGCTCGGCCAGATGCCCGACCGTCGGTGTCGCCGAGTCCCGTCGCTGTCCGCAATCTGCGCAGTATCGCCCGTACAGGGTGACGCCGCAGTTGACGCAGTTCACGCCGGCAGCTCGTCCCGTTCGTCCTGTTCGTCGGTGGAGCGCGGCAGACGCGCAAGCGCAGCGCCGTGGGTGCCGAGTTCGTGGGGCGCGAAGTCGTCGACGTTGACGATCTCCATGACCTTGCGGTCGTACTCGGCGAGCCATGCGGCGTCGGTGCCGGTGATGATGCCGAGCACCTGCGCCTCAGCGATCATGCCTGGCATCTCGAGCGAACGGATACGGCCTGTCTTGACGCCGTCGACCCGGATGCGCTTTTCGAGGTCCTCTGCCCGCTCCGCCATCTCCAGCACTTCTTGTAGCAGTCCGAGCGGATTGTTCGGGGCGACCTTTCGGTAGACCGGGTAGCAGAGCCGGTCGCGTACTTCGCCCGGCGACAACACGAGCTCGGCGAGCGTGCGGCCGAGCCGATCGTCCGGCGCCGAGTACTGCAGACCGCGCGGGAAGATGAAGAAACGCATCAGGGCGGCGAGCGTGCGGTTCGGGAAGTTGCGCAGGAAGCCATGTAGCTGGTCCTGCGCTTTGGAGAGCAGGCTGCGGCAGGCCCACTCGACGATCGGCAGGTCTTCGGGACGCCGCCCTTGGTTGTCGTAGTGCTTGAGCACCATCGAGGCGAGGTACATGCAGGAGAGCACATCGCCGAGCCGCGCCGAGAGGTTCTCTTTCTTCTTCAGGTAGCCGCCGAGCGAGAGCATCGCGACATCCACCGCGAACGCGAAGCTCGCTGAGAAGCGCACGATGTGCTGGTAGTAGCGCGAGGCTTCGCCGCGGTCCGGTGCTGCCGTGAAGCGCGCGTTGGTGAGCGCCATGATGAGCGATCGCACCGCGTTGCTGATCGTGAAGCCGATATGGCCGAAGAGCGCGCGGTCGAAGTCGTCGACGCCCTTGGCGCGGTCCGGGTTCTTGGCGGCTTCCATCTCGCGCAGCACGAACGGATGGCAGCGCACCGCACCCTGACCGAAGATGATGAGGCTGCGCGTGAGGATGTTCGCGCCTTCGACGGTGATGGCCACCGGCACGACCTGATAGCCGCGGGCGAGGTAGTTCTTGGGGCCGAGGCAGATGCCCTTGCCGCCGTGCACGTCCATCGCGTCGTTGGCGATCTGCCGCGACATCTCGGTGACGTGGTACTTCAGCATCGCGGAGGGCACCGAGGGTTTCTCGCCGCCGTCGATGGCCCCGGCGGTGACCGAGCGCGCCGCGTCCATGGTGTAGGTGAGGCCCACCATGCGAGCGATCACGCTCTCGATGCCCTCGAACTTGCCGACCGGCATGTTGAACTGGCGGCGGATGCGCGCATAGGCGCCGGTCGCGAACACCGCGGCCTTGCCGCCACCGGTGCCGCTCGAGGGCAGCGAGATGCAGCGGCCGACGGAGAGCTGCTCGACCAGCATGCGCCAGCCCTGGCCCGCCATCTTCGGCCCGCCGATGATGAAGTGGAGCGGCACGAACACATCCGTACCGGAGAGCGGACCGTTCTGGAACGGCACATTGAGCGGGAAATGCCGTCGTCCGATGGAGATGCCCGGTGTCTCGCGCGGGATCAGCGCGCAGGTGATGCCGAGGTCTTCCTCTCCGCCGAGCAGCCGGTCGGGGTCGAACATGCGGAACGCGAGGCCGATCACCGTCGCCACGGGCGCGAGCGTGATGTAGCGCTTGGAGAAGTTCAGGCGCAGTCCGGTGATCTCGCGACCCTGCCAGATCCCTTTGCAGACCACGCCGCTGTCGGGGAGCGAGGCGGCGTCGGAGCCGGCGCGCGGTCCGGTGAGCGCGAAGCAGGGGATGTCATCGCCGCGCGCGAGCCGCGGCAGGTAGTGATCCTTCTGCTCCTCGGTACCGTAGTGCTGCAGCAGCTCGCCGGGGCCGAGCGAGTTCGGCACCGCGACCGTCGAGGACACCGTGGCGCTGCGGGTCGAGAGTTTGGCGAGCACGCAGGAGTGCGCGTAGGCCGAGAACTCGAGGCCGCCGTACTTCTTCTGGATGATCATCGAGAAGAAGCCCTTACGCTTCAGGAAATCCCAGATCTCGGGCGGCATGTCGCCGCGGCGATGCGTGATGTCGAAATCGTCGACCATCCCGCACAGCTCTTCGCAGGGACCGTCGAGGAACGCCTGCTCTTCGGCCGTGAGCTGCGGCGCCTTGGCGCTGAGCAGCTTCGACCAGTCAGGCTTGCCGGTGAAGAGTTCGCCGTCCCACCACACGGTGCCCGCCTCGAGCGCCTCGCGCTCGGTGTCGGACATCGCGGGCAGCATGCGCCGGTACACCTTCAGGAACGGACGCGTCAGCACCGCCTTGCGTAGCGGCCGGACGTTGAGGAGCACCAGCAGCGCCGTGCCCGCCCACAGGATGCCGCCCCACCACAGCGGTGGCTTCCCGAGCACGGTGTACGCGACCAGCAGCGCCAGCGCCGTCGCCGTGAAGGCGAGCAGGTTCAAGCGTTGGTAGGCGAGGTACAGCAGCGCCGCCACGAACAGCAGCGCGATCCATCCGCCAGGGAGCGTGAGCGTCCAGACGGCGAGACCGGCGAGCAGGAGGGCGACGAGTGCGTGTGCCATGGCGGGGATCCTTTGGGCGGTGATGGGCGGGCGGCGTCCTCTCTGCTCAGCCGAGCAGATCTTTGACGCCGTCGCGTTCCTCGAGCAGTTCCTGGTGCGTGGCATCCATGCGCGCGCGGCTGAAGGCATCGATGTCGAGGCCCTGCACGATCTCGTACTGGCCGCCGCGGCAGATGACAGGGTAGGAGTAGATCACGCCTTCGGGGATGCCGTAGCTGCCGTCGGAGGGGATGCCCATCGACAACGAGTCGCCCTGCGGCGAGCCGCGGAACCAGTCGCGGATGTGGTCGATGGCCGCTGAGGCCGCCGAGGCGGCGGACGAGGCGCCGCGCGCCTTGATGATCGCGGCACCGCGTTGCTGTACGGTCGGGATGAAGTCCTTCTCGATCCAGTCCTGATCGACCAGCGTCCGCGCCGCTTGGCCTTTGACGAGACAGTGGTTGATGTCCGGATACTGGGTGGCCGAGTGGTTGCCCCAGATGATCATCCGTTGGATGTCGTTGACATGCGAGCCGGTCTTCGCGGCGAGCTGCGACAGCGCGCGGTTGTGGTCGAGGCGCGTCATCGCGGTGAAGCTCTGCGGCTTGAGCGAGGGCGCGTTCTTCATCGCGATCAGCGCGTTGGTGTTGGCCGGGTTGCCGACCACGAGCACGCGCACATCGCGCGAGGCGACGGCGTCGAGCGCTTTACCTTGCGCAGAGAAGATCTGCGCGTTGGCGAGCAGCAGGTCCTTGCGCTCCATGCCGGGGCCGCGCGGGCGTGCGCCGACCAGCAGCGCCGCGTGGCAATCTTTGAATGCGACGCGCGCATCGTCGGTGGCGATGACCTTGGCGAGCGTCGGGAACGCGCAGTCGTCGAGCTCCATCACGACGCCTTGCAGCGTCGGCAGCGCCGGTGTGATCTCGAGCAGGTGCAGGTTCACCGGCTGGTCGGCGCCGAACAGGGCGCCGGAGGCGACGCGGAAGGCGAGGGCATAGCCGATCTGGCCGGCGGCGCCGGTGATCGCGACATTCAAAGGCTGCTTCATCGAGGTCTCCAAGAGAGTAACCCCCTGATTTTAGTCCATCGACCCCGACCTCACCTGCTCTCTGCTAGCGGGGGGCTTGACTGAGTGTTGGTGTTGTAGTTATATATATCACCAATGGACATTGAGAGTGCTTTACCTCATGATGTTTTTCCAACGAACCCTGTCTCATTGCCGGAGGCCACTGTGGATCAGACTTGGAGCGAAGGCTCGCCGATCTACCGCCAATTACGCGAGCGTGTGGTGGCCATGATCCTCGAGGGAGTCCTCAAAGAGGGCGATCCCTTGCCTTCCGTGCGCACCGTGGCGGCCGAGTACCGTATCAATCCCCTGACCGTGCTCAAGGCCTACCAGGGCCTCGCCGACGAGCAGTTGGTGGACAAGATGCGGGGTCGCGGGATGTATGTGCGCAGCGGCGCTCGCGCAGCGCTGCTGCGTGATGAACGCGAACGGTTCCTGCGGGACCAATGGCCGCGCGTCCGCGCCACCATCGAGCGCTTGGGCTTCTCTGCCGACGAACTGCTCGCGGCCCCGGACAAGGAGGATGGCCGATGACCCCGGTACCTGTGATCGAGGCGCGCGGGCTTCGCAAGACCTATGGCGGCGCGCTCGCGCTCGACCGTATCGACTTCACGGTCCAGCCCGGCCGCATCGTCGGACTCATGGGCCCGAACGGCGCCGGCAAGACCACCGCGCTCAAGGCGATCCTCGGCCTCACCGACTTCGACGGCGACCTGCGCGTGCTCGGTCGTGACCCGCGTCGCGAGCGCGACCGCATCATGGAGGAGGTCTGCTTCATCGCCGATGTCGCCGTGCTGCCGAAGTGGCTGAAGGTCCGTCAGGCCCTCGACTACGTGCAGGGCGTGCACCCGCGCTTCGATCGCGCGCGTGCCGAGACTGTGCTCGCGAAGTCCGATGTCCGCATGACCGCCAAGGTGGGCGAGCTCTCCAAGGGCATGGTCACGCAGCTCCACCTTGCGCTCGTGATGGCCATCGACGCGCGCCTGCTGGTGCTCGATGAGCCGACGCTCGGCCTCGACCTGCTCTACCGGCGCTCGTTCTACGAGGCGCTGCTCAATGATTACTTCGATCATGAGCGTACGCTGCTCATCACGACGCATCAGGTCGAGGAGGTCGAGCACCTGCTGACGGACCTGTTGCTGATCCGTCGCGGCAAGATCGTGCTCGACGCCGCGGTGGATGACCTGCCCGGCCGGTTCACGCAGCTCATCACCACGCGGGAACATGCCGAGGCCGCGCGCCGACTCGGGCCGCTGCACGAGCGCGAGGTGTTCGGCCGCATCGGCATGGTGTTCGACGGCCGCAGCGCCCCAGAGCTCAGCGCCTTCGGCGAGGTGCGCACGCCCTCCATCTCCGATCTCTTCGTCGCCGTGATGCAGGACGGGGCCGC
>CALGVD010000124.1 GCA_937920275.1 uncultured Pseudomonadota bacterium | reverse complement strand
TCATGACGGCGCCCTCACGACGGTGCCCCAGGCCGTCGCCGCACCCGGCACATGATCTGATGTTCGGGGCGCGTCGTGAGCCGGGCCACCGGTCGGATACGACCGGCATCGAGCACCTCGAAGTCGTAACGGCGGCAGAGCCGCGCGAGGATCAGGCTCGCTTCGAGCTGTGCGAACCCCGCACCGATACAGACCCGCGGGCCGAGACCGAAGGGCAGATACGCCCCCGGCACCAGTTCGTGCTCGCGCTCCGCAGCGAAACGGTCGGGGTCGAAGGCATGCGGGTTCCGCCAATAGTCGCGATGCCGGTGGATGGTCCAAGGCGCGATCATGAGCATCGCGCCACGCTTGACCCGATGCCGGCCGACCTGCGCATCTTTCGCGGCCACCCGCGGGATGAAGGGGATCGGCGGATAAAGGCGCAGCGTCTCTTTGAAGACATTGCGCACGAACGCCATACGACGCACCTGCTCGAGCTGCAAGGGTCCCGCGCCGCACTCATCGACCTCGGCACGCAGCCGCGCCATCGACTGCGGCTGCAGACCGAGGATCATGAACGACCAGATGAGTGCGCTCGCCGTGGTCTCGTGCCCGGCGAGGAACATCACCCCGAGCTGGTCGAGCAGTTCCTTGCGCGAGAAGCCGGCACCGGTCTCCACATCGCGCGCGGCGATGACCTCGGCCGCGATATCGTCGTACGCCCGCTGCGCGCTGTCCGGGGCACCGGGCTCCGCCGACGGCAGGTGGCTGTCGACCAGTTCCCCGAGGTGATGACGGATCCGCTCGCAGGCCGCAAGCACCTCGGGATGCTGGGGGATGGCGGTGAAAGGCCGGTCCAGGATCAAACGCTTGAGCTCGACCTGGGCGCAGGTGCGCTCGAAGACGGTGAACGACTCGAACACATCGATCGCCGTCTGCGAGCGTAACGAGGTGGAGAACACGGTGCGGCAGATGATGTCCGCCGTGAGATGGCTCATCGCAAGATCGAGCGAGAACGGCTCGCCGGACTCGCACGACGCATCGAGCCGATCCTCGTAGTCGTCGATCGCCGCCGACATCGACACGAACGCCTTGCCGAGGCGCATGTGGGAGAACGCAGGATCGATCATCCGTCGCTGGCGACGCCACACCTCGCCGTGCGACACGAAGATCGAGTCGCCGACCAAAGGCTCGAGGGCGCCGGTCATCAGGTCGTTCTTGGGGTAGATGCCGATGGGGTCGGTCAAGACCTCGCGCAGCAGCTCCGGGGCGTTGACGATCAGGATGGAGCGGCGCGAATAGCCGAGCCAACCGGTCTCGACCCGATACGCCTTGGCGGGCAGCAGACTCATGAGGTCGCCACCGCCGCGTGCCATGACGCGCAGCAAGGAGACGACGGCGGCAAGCGGTGTGGGCCGCGGCGGACAGTACATTCCGCTACCCTAGCCTTTGCCTGCGCCACCTTGCAACGCGCACAGCACGGGCGCAGCATTGCGCGGATGGAATCGCTGGTACCGACCGCATTCTGGGCCTTCATCGTCCTGCACATCTGCTTCGGCAGCGTGGGACTCGTCGCCTTCTGGGTCCCCATCCTCGGGCGCAAGGGCGGCGACGCCCACAAGCGTTGGGGCAAGGTCTTTACGCTCACGATGCTGGTCACCGGCGCGGCCGCCATCGGCATCAGCACCTGTACGCTCATCGACCCCATCGGCACCCACCCTCACCTCGCCGCCGCCGGCGAGACCTGGATCCGCGGGATCTTCGGCTGGATGATGCAAGGGCTCGCGCTCCTCACCATCAACCTCGCTTGGTACGGTTGGTTGTGCGTTCGCAACCGCGACGACCACGCCGCCAACCGCGATTGGAAGAACATGGCGCTGCAATGGGTGCTGCTCGGCGCCTCCCTCAACTGCGCTTGGCAGTCGTGGCAGGCGGACCTGCCGCTGATGCTCGGCATGCCGGCGATCGGCCTTGCCACCGTCGCCACCAATCTCTGGTTCCTGCTGGATGACGATCCGGCGCCGCTCGATTGGCTCAAAGAACACCTGAAGGCCTTGGTGGGTGCGGGCATCTCCGTCTACACCGCTTTCCTCGCCTTCGGGGCGGTCCGCACCGTCCCCGAACTCGCGCTGCATCCCGTTCTCTGGGCGGTGCCGCTGGTGGTCGGTCTCGCGATCATCATCCACCAACGCCTCGCGGTCTCGCGGTTGCAGGGCGTCGCGCGGCGGCCTGCGGCGCGCCCCTGACCGAACGGCCCCGTCCCCATGCATCGCGTGATCGTCATCGGCAGCGGGATGGGCGGCCTCGCCGCAGCCATCGACCTCGCCCGGACGGGCTGCGAGGTCACGGTGCTCGAGCGCGCCGCCGGACCGGGGGGCAAGCTGCGCGAGGTGACGGTGCAAGGGACCGGCATCGATGCAGGGCCCACCGTGTTCACGCTGCGCGCGGTGTTCGAGTCCTTGTTCAGCGATGCCGGGGCGCGTCTGGATGAGCATCTGGAGCTTGTGCCGGCGGACCTGATCGCGCGCCATGCGTGGTCGACCGGTGGCACGCTCGACCTGCATGCCGACCTCGAACGCTCGGTCGAGGCGATCGGTGGATTCGCCGGCGCCGCCGAGGCGCGCGGCTACCGCGACTTCGTGGCGCGCGGCAGCGGACTGTTGCAGGCGCTGCGCGGCAGCTTCATGGAAACGGAGCGCCCGTCCGCGATCGGGCTCTCGGCGCGGCTCGGCGCGGCGGGACTCGCGGCGATGTGGCGGACCCCGCCTTGGAGCTCGCTGTGGCGCGAGCTCGGCGACCATTTCCGCGACCCGCGTCTGCGCCAGTTGTTCGGGCGCTATGCGACCTATGTCGGATCATCGCCGTTCGCCGCGCCCGCCACCTTGATGCTGATCGCCCATGTCGAACAGCAAGGCGTCTGGCTCGTCAAAGGCGGGATGCGCCGCATCGCGCTCGCCCTCGAAGATCTTGGGCTGCGCCAGGGTGCGCGCTATCGATACCACACCCATGTCGCGCAGATCCTGACGCAGCGCGGGCGTGTGACCGGCGTGCAGCTGGCGTCCGGCGAGGTGCTCGAGGCCGATGCCGTGGTCTTCAACGGCGATGCCAATGCGCTCGCGAGCGGCGCGCTCGGGATCGGTGCGCGATCCTCGGTCGCTGCGATCCCATCGTCGCAGCGCGCCCTCTCCGCAGTCACCTGGTGCCTGCGCGCGCCGGTGCGGGGGTTCGATCTCGCCCACCACACCGTGTTCTTCGGTGACGATTACGCCGACGAATTCCGTGCGATCTTCGCACGCTGCGAGATCGCTCGGTCGCCGACCGTGTATGTCTGCGCCCAAGACCGCGGGGAGGCGGCCGACAGCCCCGTCACACCCGGCAGTCCCGAGCGGCTGCTGCTGCTCATCAACGCCCCGGCCGACGGCGACCGCGGCGGGGTCAGCGAGGCTGCTTTGATGCAAGCCGGCAAGGATGCCTTCGCATCGTTGCGCCGTTGCGGTCTGGAACTTGGTACGGCGCATGACAGCCCCGAGGCGGTCATCACCCGCCCCCAGGACTTCGAAGCTTTGTTCCCCTGCACCGGAGGTTCGCTCTACGGCCGCGCGAACCACGGCATGCTCGCGAGCTTCCAGCGCAGCGGCTCACGCAGCAAGGTTCCCGGGCTCTATCTCGCGGGTGGGTCGGTGCACCCGGGACCGGGGATCCCGATGGCGACGCTGTCGGGACGGCTCGCAGCGGCGGCGGTGCTGCAGGACGCCCGCTGACGCGCAGACCCGTCGCGCCGTGTCCGGCGGACCTCGGCGCTTTCAGGGATCGGGGACGATCTTGTCGAGGATGCGCGCCGAGGACACGACACCCGGAAGGCCTGCGCCCGGATGGGTGCCGGCGCCGACGAGGTAGAGACCTTCCACTTCCTCGCTTTTGTTATGGGGCCGGAACCACGCACTCTGGAAGAGCTGCGGTTCCATCGCGAAAGCCGCTCCCTTCCACGAGGACAACCGGTCCTGGAAGTCCTGCGGCGTCAGCATCAGCGACGCGGTGAGCGACTCGCCGAGCCCAGGCAACACCGTCTGCTCCAAGCGCCGCTGCACGGCCGCACGATACGGCTCCGCACGCTCACGCCAATCCGTGCCGCTGCCGAGGTGCGGCACCGGTGCGAGCACATAGAACGCGTCGCAACCGGGCGGTGCGAGCGAGGGATCGGTGGCGCTCGGCCGGTGCAGGTAGAGACTGAAATCGTCGGCCAAGCGCTTGCGCTTGAAGATGTCGTCGAGCAGTTCGCGGTAGCGCGGCCCGAGCACCATCGTGTGGTGGTAGACATCGTCGTAGCGGCGGCGGGTGCCGAAATACCAGACGAAGAGGCTCATCGAGTAACTCGCCCGCTCGAGCTTGGCATCGGTCCAACGACGGCGCGGGTGGTGCGCGAGCAGTTTGCCGTAGGTGAAAGCCGCATCGGCGTTCGACACCACGATATCCGACTCGATCACCTCACCGCTCGCGAGCCGCACGCCGCGCGCGCGGCCGCCCTCGACCAGCACCTGCGAGACCTCTGCGTCATAGCGCAGGGTACCGCCTGTACCTTCGACCAGACCGACGATACCGCGCATCAGCGCCCCCACGCCGCCTTCGGCGTAGTGCACGCCGTAGGTCCGCTCGAGATGCGCGATGAGGCAGTAGTACGCGGTGGTGGTGAAAGGGTTGCCGCCGATCAGCAGCGGGTGGAAGCTGAAGAGCAGACGCAGCTTATCGCTGCGGAAATGTCGTGCCACCTCGCGGTAGACCGAGCGGTAGCCGCCGAGACGCACCAATCCGGGCGCCGCTTCCAGCAACGCGCCGATCTCGTGGAAAGGCTTCTCGGCCTGATGCGCGAACGCGACCTCGAAGATGCGCCGGCTGGTGTCGAGGAAGCGGTCGAAGGCGGCCACATCGCGCGGCTCGATGCGCCCGACCTGATCGCGCATCGACTGCATATCGGCGGTGTAGCGGAAGGTGTCGCCATCATCGAAGCGCACGAGATAGAACGGATCGAGCGAGCGCAGCGTGACATCATCGGCGAGTCGCTTGCCGCAGAGCTGCCAAAGATCCTCGAAGAGATAAGGCGCGGTGATGATGGTCGGTCCGCCATCGAAGGTGTAACCGTCGCGGTGATACACATAGGCGCGTCCGCCGGGCGCATCGAGCTTCTCGAGGACCGTGACGCGATAGCCGCGCACGCCGAGACGCACCGCCGCTGCCAGTCCGCCAAAACCGCTGCCGATGACGATCGCATGCTTCATGGGCGATACAATAACGCGGCGCCGCTCAAGGGGGAACTGCGACGCCGTGCGTCCGCGCATGACGGAGCACCTCGGCGCCGACGCGCGCCGGCGCCTCTTCGTGGGCGAGGTGTCCGAGCCCCGGGAATTGGAGCAGCTCGGCACGCGGCGCGAGTTGACGCACCCGCAAGGCGACCCCGGGCAGGATCATCCGGTCCTCCGCGCCCACCAACAGCAAGAGCGGCACCGCGAGACGACCGAGTCCCGCCTCGATGGGTCGCGTATCCCAGTGCCCCATCATGGCGAGCGCCGAGCCGGTATGGACCGCATTGCGCGACAGGCGCGCATAGAGCTCGCGTCCGCGCGGATCGAGCGTCGATCCGGTGCGCTGCAACATCCGCTCGACCTCCTGCGGTGCCTCCATGCGGCGGGCGAAGAGTCGCGGCAACCAATCCCCCGAGACCACCGGACGCACCAAGGGGGTGAACGCCGGATGGCGCAGACCGGGCTGCGGCAACAGCGCGCCATTGAGGCTCACCAGCGACTTCGGCGAGATCTGCCCTGCCAGACACATCTCGCAGAGCAGTGCAGCGCCAGCGGAATGACCGACGGCCACTTCCGGGCTGAGCCCGATCGACCGCAACAGCGCTGCGACCCCTGCGGCCATGCCGGGCAGCGAGAGCCGGGCGGCATCCGCCGGACGACGGGTGAAACCATGGCCGGGCAGATCCGGTGCGACCACCGTGAAATGCGCCGCCAGCAGCGGCAGCAGGTCGCGGAACGAATGGGTCGAGGCACCGGTGCCATGCAGCAGCAGCAGCACCGGCCCCTCGCCGCCGATCTGCACATGCCAGCGCAGGCCGTCGGCCTCGACGAACCGGCTGAGCAAGCGGTTCGGCCAGTCGATGCCGTCGGTGTCCCAGTCGAGTGCGCGCGAGGCGGGCATGGCCTTATCGTACCCTCAAGCCGCTGCGTCGGTGAGGGCGGCTGCGCTACCATCCGCCCATGCTCAAGCGTCTTTCGCTCGCGATGCTCGCATCGATCCTGGTGCTCGCTGCCGTGTTCTTCGCAGGTCCGGTGCACCGGGTCTCGGCGCAGGTGACGGCACCCGCGCTGCCTGCCTTGGAGGCAGGGCCTGCGGCACTTCAGACCTGGCTCACCGCAAGCGAAGCCCGCCATGGCGATATCGTCCCGGGCGCCGAGAAGACGATCGTCTGGGCGCACGCCGATCGGCGCCGGACACCGCTCTCGGTGATCTACCTGCACGGTTACACCGCCACCCGCCAAGAAGTGGCACCGCTCTGCGACCTGCTCGCCCGCGAACTCGGTGCCAATCTTTTCTACACCCGCCTCACCGGTCACGGGCGCGACCCCACGGCGCTCGGCGCCGCCAACGCCGACGATTGGCTGCGGGATGCCGCCGAAGCGCTCGCGATCGGGCGGCGGCTCGGTGAGCGCGTGCTGGTGGTCGGGACATCGACCGGCGGCACCCTCGCGCTTTGGCTCACGCAGCGACCCGGATCGGAGTCCATCGCCGCGCAGTTGCTGGTCTCACCGAATTTCGGGCCGCGGGACGGCAAAGCCGACCTGCTCGCAGGCCCGTGGGGCGAGCAGTTGCAGCGGGCGCTCATCGGCGAGGAATACCGCTGGCAGCCGGCCAATCCGCAACAGGCGAAGTACTGGACCTGGCGCTATCCCGCGCGCGCCCTCGTGCCGATGATGGCGCTCGTGAAGGAGGTCCGCGACTCGCCGCTCGAAACCATCGAGGTGCCGACGCTCGTGGTGTACTCACCGCAGGACCAAGTCGTGAGCCCCGCACGGATCGAAGAGGCCTACGCACGGCTGACGATGCCTGCACGACGACTGCAGGCCGTCGCGCAGAGCGAGGATCGGGCGCGTCATGTGCTCGCGGGCGATATCCTCGCGCCCTCCGGCACGGCGCCGCTGCTCGCGACGATGCTGTCGTTCGTGGCGGATCTACCGCCCGCTCAGGGTGCCGACGGCGTCCAAGGCAGCAACGAAGCGCGGTAGCGCGCGAGACGCGCTCGATACGCCTCGGCAGCAAGGCGCGCACGCGCACGGTCCTCGGGTGTGAGATCGCGCACCACCTTGCCGGGCGCACCCATCACCATCGTGCCGTCCGGGTATGACTTGCCGGGCGGCAACACCGCACCCGCCGCGATCACGCAGCTGCGGCCGATCACCACGCCGTCGAGCACCCGCGCGCCGTTGCCGACCAAGGCACCCTCACCCACGGTGCAGCCATGCAGCAACACCTGGTGACCGATGGTGACCGCAGCGGCGATCCGCAACGGCAAGCCGGGATCGGTGTGCAACACGCTGCCGTCCTGGATGTTGCTGCCTTCACCGACGTCGATCAGGTCGTTGTCACCGCGCAGCACCGCGTTGAACCAGACGCTCGCACCCGCCGCAAGACGCACGCTGCCGATGATGTCCGCCGAGGGCGCGACCCAGGCCTCGGGCGAGATCTCCGGCCGCCGACCCTCCAAGGTGTAGATCATGCCGTGCACTCCTTCAGCCAACGCGGCCAATCGGCCTGACGGTCGCCACAGGCGACGAAATCCGGGTTGAGCCAACCCTCACCTCGGTTGTAGTCGAGCGGCGCACCGTCGAGCCGCAGCACCCGTCCACCGGCGCCGCGCAACACCGCATCGCCCGCAGCGGTGTCCCAGCCACTGGTCGGACCGAGGCGTGGATAGACATCGGCGCCGCCCTCGGCGAGCACGCAGAACTTGAGGGAACTGCCCATCGGCACGAACTCGTGCGGACCGATGCGTTCCAGCAACCGATCGAGCGACTGGCCTCGATGGGAACGGCTGCCCACCACACGCAGCGGCGTCGCCTCTCGACCGCGCCCCGCGACAGTGATCGCCTCGAGCGTGTCGGGGCCGCCCCGCGAGCGCCACGCGCCGACACCGGCGATGCCCGAGTAGCCAAGACCCGTCGCCGGCACAACCACCACGCCGAGCAACGGCGCACCGTCCTGGATGAGCGCGATGTTGACCGTGTACTCACCGTTGCCGCTGAGGAACTCGCGGGTCCCGTCGAGGGGATCGACCAGCCAGAACCGCCGCCAGTGAGCCCGCTCAGCGTAGGGCAGGTGCGCACCCTCCTCCGACACCACCGGCCACTCCGGGGTCAGCCGGGCGAGGCCAGCGGTGATGATCTGGTGGGCGGCGAGGTCCGCTGCGGTGAGCGGCGATTCATCGGCTTTGTGCTGCAACCGGAGCGCTGCACCGTCGCCACCGCGGTGCGCGCGCTCGATCGCAGCGATCGCCTCCCCCGCTTCGAGAGCGAGATCCCGGACCGATCGAAGCAACGGACCGCCGGTGCTCACCGCGATGCCCGGGACACGGCATCCGCCAGCAATGCAGCGACGATCTGCTCCGCCGCAGCCACCGGTGTCGAGGCAGCGGTGTCGATGTGGATGTCCGGCTCAAGCGGCGGCTCGTAAGGGGAATCGACGCCCGTGAAGTTACGCAGTTCCCCGGCGCGCGCGCGCGCGTAGAGTCCTTTGACATCGCGCGACTCCGCGACCACCAACGGGGTGTCGATGAACACCTCGAGAAAACCGGATGCCGCGAGGCGTTCACGCGCCTGCGCACGCTCGGCGCGGAACGGTGAGATCATCGCCACCAGCACGATCAGCCCGGCGTCCGCCATCAACGCCGCCACCTCGGTGACACGCCGCACGTTCTCGACCCGGTCCTGCTGGGTGAATCCGAGATCGCGGTTGAGGCCGTGGCGGACGTTGTCGCCATCGAGCAAGTAGGTATGTCGACCAAGTTCGACCAAGCGCTGCTCGACGAGGTTGGCGATGGTCGACTTACCGGCGCCCGACAGCCCCGTGAACCAGAGCACCGCGGGCTGCTGCTGCTTCTGGCGCGCCCGCGCCTCGCGGTCGACGCCGAGCGCCTGCCAACGGACATTGCGGGCGCGGTGCAACGCGAAGTGCAGCAGGCCGAAAGCCGCCGTGCGTTGTGTCGTCCGATCGACCAGTATGAAACCACCGAGCTCGCGGTGTCGGGCATGCGGGGCGAAGGCGACGAGGCGATCGAGCGACAGCTCGCCGACCCCGATATCATTGAGCTCGAGCCGCTCGGTCGCGAGCCGCTCATCGGAACCCGGGTCGATGCGGTACTTGAGCGGGTTCACGCTGGCGCGCGCGCGCTGCGGGCCGAGCTTGAAATCGTATTGACGACCGGGCAACAACGGCTCGTCATCCACCCACACCAGCGTCGCCTCGAACTGGTCGGCCATCTCGAGCGGCGTCCCGGCGCCGACCAACAGATCCCCACGCCCGATATCGACCTCGCTGTCGGTCACCACCGTCACCGACTGACCGGCGATGGCCTCGGACACATCGCCGTCGAGCGCGACGAGCCTCGATACCCGGGTCTCGGATCCCGAGCGCTGGACGCGCAAGCGATCGCCCGGTCGCAACCGACCGCGCGCGAGACGGCCGGCATAGCCGCGGAAATCCGCATCCGGCCGGATGACATATTGGACCGGCAGACAGGTACCGTCCTGCGCATCGGCCAACGGCAGCACCACACCCTCCAGCCACTCCAAAAGACACGGCCCGCGATACCACGGCATGCGCAGACCACGGACCGCGACACCCTCGCCCTCCACCGCCGACATCGGGATGGCCGCTGCCTCGACGAAACCCATCCGCAAGGCGGCGTCATGGAAGGCCTCGACGATCCGGCCGAAGACATCCTCGGACCAGTCGACCAGATCCATCTTGTTCACGGCCAACACCACGCGCTGCACACCGAACAGCGCGGCGATGCGCGCGTGCCGCCAGGTCTGCGGCAGCAGCCCCTTGCGGGCATCCACCAACAGGATCGCCACATCGGCGACCGCGGCACCGGTCGCCATGTTGCGGGTGTACTGTTCGTGACCCGGCGCATCCGCGACGATGAACCGTCTTCGCGGCGTCGCGAACTGCCGCCAGGCGACATCGATGGTGATGCCTTGCTCGCGCTCGGCGGCAAGCCCGTCGAAGAGCAGCGCGTAATCGACCTCCCCGCCCCGGGTGCCGACCCGCCGCGAGTCCGCCTCCAGCGTGCGTCGCTGATCGTTAGGGATCGCGTCAAGCTCGTGCAGCAGGCGACCGAGCAGCGAGGACTTGCCGTCGTCCACCGAGCCGCAGGCGAGGACGCGCAGCAGGCCTGCGTCGTCGGCCCCGGTCGTACCGGCAGCCATCAAAAATATCCCTCGCGCTTCTTGATCTCCATGGAGGCGCCCGGATCATGGTCGATCATCCGGCCTTGCCGCTCGGAGAACCGGGTGGCGCGCATCTCGGCGATGATCTCCTGCAGCGACTCTGCGGGACTGTCGATCGCGCCCGTCAAGGGCCAACAGCCGAGGGTACGGAACCGGACCTGGCGCAGTTGTGGCTGCTCCTGCGGGCCGAGCACCATCCGTTCATCGTCCCGCACGATCCACTGACCCTCGCGCTGCACCACCTTCCGCAGCGCCGCGAAATAGAGCGGTACCACTTCGATGCCCTCGCGCGCGATGTATTCCCAGACATCGAGTTCGGTCCAGTCGGACAACGGGAACACCCGCAGCGTCTCGGCAGGTCCGCAGCCGAGGTTGTAGAGCGAACCGAACTCGGGGCGTTGCGCCCGCGGATCCCAGCGATGGCCGGCCGAACGCACGGACACGACACGCTCCTTGGCACGGCTCTTCTCCTCGTCACGGCGTGCGCCGCCGAAGGCTGCATCGAAACGGTGTGCGTCGAGGGCTTGGCGCAACGCTTGGGTCTTCATCACATCGGTGTGATGCGAAGCGCCGTGGGTCAGCGGCGAGACGCCCGCCGCCAGACCTTCTTGGTTGGTGTGCACGATCAGATCCATGCCTGCCGTGCGCGCTGCACGATCGCGCAGCGCGTACATGTCGCGGAACTTCCAGGTGGTGTCGATGTGCAGCATCGGGAACGGCGGGCGTGCGGGATGGAACGCCTTACGCACCAGATGCAGCAGCGCACTGCTGTCCTTACCGATGGAATAGAGCAATACCGGCCGCGCGCATTCGGCGGCGACCTCGCGGATCACGTGGATCGCGTCAGACTCGAGACGGTCGAGATGAGAGACAAGCATGGGCTCAGCCGATGCTCAGCGCGCCCGCAGCCGGTCAGCCACAGGTTCGGCGCCGGTCGGCGGCGGGGCTGCTTGATCTTGAAGAGCGCTCAGACGGCGATCATGACGCAGCGCTCACAGCCCTGCGATCGGCCTTCATCTGCTTCACATCGACCGCACGGATCTCGGTGATCTTGCAACGCTCGTCCTCCACCAGCAGGGTGATGTCCGCCACCCCCACGGTGTCCGCCACCCGCACGGTGGTGTTGAACCCCCCTAACCCCACGATGGCGTAGGCAAAAGTGAGATCGCGGCAGGTGTCCCAAACCTTGAGCAACCACGCCTCGTTGGCACTGGTCTCGATGACGAGCTGGTTGCGCGATACCAATCTCCAGCCATCGATCCTTCCCCGGATCCGCGCCGTGTCGACCGGCTCACCTGCGTAGACGACATAGTCGGGCGAGCCCTCGTCCTTGTGGGCGAGGCCAGAGACGCAGGCCGAGGACAGCGGGAGAACCAGCAGAATCAGGCTCAAAGAGCGGGCGGGGCGGGGCAAGGTATTCATGGTAGACACCTCGATGATGGAGTAGAAATTCCCTCATCAAAGACCTTAGCACATTATACTACGATGCGCAACAGCCCGCCGGAGATCCCCCTTGAAAGACCTCATCGACATCTTCCTGCAGCCCGGTCCCGTGCTCCTCCGGCAATACGAAAAGCCGAACGGCTGGCTTCCTGTGATCCTGCTTTCGGTGGTCGGCACCGTGTTCGTCTACCTTTATTTCAGCAAGGTCGATCCCGAGTTCTTCATACGCACCACCCTAGAACAGGAAGGTGACGAGCTGACGAAGCAACAGGTCGATGCGATATCCGCTCCAGGCGGCAGTTCGGCGATGCTGCTGTGGCCGAGCACCATCGGCGCGGCGCTGGTCTCGGTCCTGATGATGTGCGGGCTCGCGCTCTACTTCCTGCTCGCCGGCAAGGTCACCGGCCTTGCCGTCGGCTTCAAGCAGGGCTTGGCGCTCGCCGGCTTCTCGTCGATGCCGGGCATCCTGGCCTCCCTGCTCGGCATCTACGGCACGCTCAGCATGACACCACAGACCTTCTTCGACGCCCTGTCCTACACCACCGTCGATCCCATGCTGGTGCAACTGGCGCCAGACAGCCCCTGGAAGGGGTTGGCGGGTTCGTTCAGCTTCCTGACCCTCTGGTCCATCGGTCTGGCAGCCCTCGGCTGGAAGCTCTGGAGCCGCGGCGGATGGGGTGCTGCGATCAGCATCGCTGCGCTGCCGTACGCCTTGGTGTTCGGGTTCCAAGCCGTCAAAGCGCTGATGGCCTGATCATGAACATCCCACGCAAATGGCTCGCCGCCGGACTCGTCGCCCTCGCCATCATCGTGCCGCTCGCCCTCAAGCGTCCGGGCGGAGGGGGCGGTACGGCCGTCGAGATCTCGCCCGCCGCCTTGCAGGCGGTGCGTCCCAGCATCCTCGCCTCCGGTCTGCTCGCCTTCGAGGTCGAGGTCAACCTGACCGCCGAGGTCCTCGCCCGGGTGGCGAGCATCGCGGTGCAGGAAGGCGATGTGGTCGAGAAAGGTCAACTGCTGTTGAGGCTCGACCCCGAGACCTACAACAACATCATCACCCGTGAAGAGGCCGGCGTCCGCCAGAACCGCATCAGCATCGATCGCCAACGCGCGGTCGTGGCGCTGCGCCGCCAGCAGTACGAGCGCAGCCAAAAACTTGCCGCTTCGAACCTCATCGACCGGAACCGTCTCGACGAAGACCGCAACCAGTCCGTGCTGGCCGAGGCAGACCTCAAAAGCGCCGAAGAGGCGCTGCAGCGCGCCCTCTCGCAGCTCGCCGACGCCCGCGAGCAACGCAGCAAGACGGAGATCCGTGCGCCGATCACCGGACGCATCGTGTCGTTGCCCATCAAGGCCGGCGAGGTCGCGATCCCCTCGACCGCCTCGCTCGCCGGCGCGCAGTTGATGAAGATCGCCGACACATCGGCGATCCAGGCCGAGGTGAAGGTCGACGAGGGCGACATCGCCAAGATCAAGCTCGGCCAATCGGCCGATGTCTTCGCCGCGGCATACCAGGACACCGCCCTCACCGGCAAAGTGACCAAGATCGCTCTCGCACCCACCATCGACGGCCAAGGCCGCTCCTACCGGGTCACCTTGGCGCTGTCGCCGCCTGCCGGCCTGCAACTGCGCTCCGGCATGAGCGCGCGTGCTGTGATCTACCTCGGCGACGGCCAACGCAGCCTCGCCGTGCCGGTCGAGTCGGTGGTCACGGAGAGCCCCGAACGCGATGTCGTCCGGCGTTCGGTCTGGGTCGATGTCTCGGGTAAGGCCCGCAAGACCGAGATCACCACGGGCCTGTCGGACGACCGTTGGGAGACCGTCCTCTCCGGCATCAAGGCGGGCGATCGCATCATCACCGGTCCGTCGCGTGCACTGCGACGCCTGAAGGACGGTGATTCGGTCCGACCGATGGAGGCCAAAGACCGTCCCAAGGACGAGGAAGACGGCTCGACAGACGCCGCGGGCGCGGATTCGGACGGATGATCGAACTGCAGGGCATCGTCAAGCGCTATGTGCTCGGCGGAGAGACGGTGCTCGCGCTCGCGGGCGTAGACCTCTCCATCGGCCGTAACGAGTACGTCGCGTTGATCGGCCCGTCCGGCTCGGGCAAATCGACGCTGATGAACATCTTGGGCTGCCTCGATTCTCCGACCGAGGGGCACTACATCCTGAACGGCCGCGACACCTCCTCTTTGCGCGACGACGAACTCGCCACCGTGCGTAACCGCGAGATCGGCTTCGTCTTCCAGAGCTTCCACCTGCTGCCCCGACAGACTGCGCTGCAGAACGTCATGCAACCTTTGATGTACCGGCCCATGTCCGCCGCCGAACGGCGCGCACGCGCCGAGAGCGCGCTCGCCGGGGTCGGTCTCGGCGATCGCCTCGACCACCGTCCCAACCAGCTCTCGGGTGGCCAGCGCCAGCGCGTCGCCGTGGCGCGTGCGCTCGTCGGCGAGCCCTCGATCCTGCTCGCCGACGAACCCACCGGCAACCTCGACTCGCGGACCTCCGCCGAGATCATGGCGCTCTTCGATGCGCTGCACAGCTCCGGCCAGACCGTCATCGTGGTGACCCATGAGCCCGACATCGCGGCGCATTGCCGCCGGACCGTGCGCGTGTTCGATGGCCGTATCGTCGAGGATCAACTCAACACCTCGCGTGCCGCATGAACGCGCTCGGCGAAGCCTTCCGCGCCGCACTAGCGAGCCTCAATGCCCATCGCTTGCGTAGCTTCCTGACGACGCTCGGCATCCTCATCGGCACCATGGCGGTGATCGCCGTGGTGTCGGTACTGCAGGGTTTCACCGACTCGATCCGCGACCAGTTCTCCGACCTCGGCAGCAACTCCCTCACCCTCGAGGCGCTCAACGATCAAGAGAACTTCCGCACCGGTCGGATCAATACCTTGTCCTTCGAGGACGTCGAGGTGCTGCGCTATCGGGTCCCCGGTGTGCAGAACGTCGCGCCGATCCTCGTCGCGCAGCTCGGCGCTGTCAGCTGGAAGACCCGCAACACCGTGCCGCAGATCCTCGGCACCACCGAGGACGCGCAGGCGACGCTCGGCGTGTCGACCTTCAAGGGGCGGTTCTTGACGGCCAGCGACGATCGTGGCGGGCGTCGTGTGGTCGTCATCGGCACAAAAGTGCGTGACGACCTGAAGATGCCGACCGACCCGGTCGGTGAGTTCGTCCTCATCGGTCGCGAATGGTTCAAGGTCGTCGGGCTGCTCGAGAAACGCGGCGATATCCTCGGTTTCAGCCAAGACAACCGGATGTTCATCCCGTTCTCGGTCGCACGGTCGTTGACCGGCACCTTCGAGCGGCCCTATAT
Source organism: uncultured Pseudomonadota bacterium (assembly GCA_937920275.1). Lineage (GTDB taxonomy): Bacteria > Pseudomonadota > Gammaproteobacteria > Steroidobacterales > Steroidobacteraceae > UBA964. The sequence goes on along the minus strand of CALGVD010000124.1, from coordinate 36,445 downwards.
GGAAGTCTCCTTCACGGTCACGAACCTCGCGGAGCTCGGTCAGGTGCGCGAGCGCGCCTCTCGCGCGGTGCGCAGCTCGCGCAAACTTCGGGCTGGCGCGGAAGACGACTTCGAGATCAAGGCCGCCGATTCCTTCGTCAAACAATTCAACCAGATCACCACCACCGCGACCGCAGTGCTCGCCGGCATCGTCGGCATCTCGCTGTTGGTCGGCGGCATCGGCATCATGAACATCATGTTGGTGTCGGTGACCGAGCGGACGCGTGAGATCGGCATCCTCAAGGCGCTCGGCGCGACGCGCCGTGACATCCTCACCCAGTTCCTGCTCGAAGCAGCGCTGTTGTCGCTGCTCGGCGGCCTCATCGGCATCGTGCTCGGGCTGCTCGCCGGGATGGGCATCGCAGCGATGATCCCGGGCTTCCCGCCCGCCAATGTCCCGATCTGGGTGATGCTCGCTGCGGCGGGTTTCTCGGCGCTGGTGGGCGTGGTGTTCGGCATCGCGCCTGCCTCCAAGGCCGCCTCGCTCGACCCGATCGAGGCGCTGCGCTACGAGTGACCGTTGCGGGCCGTCAGGGACCCGTGAACTCGACGACACCCGCGATCGCCCTCGGCGCTCCGCTCGCATACGAGGCGATCGTCCTGCCATCGATGAGGGAGATCTTGGCGATCTCCCCGGTGAAGAAGTTCGAGACGAGCGCGTGGACACCATCCGCCATGCAGTCGAGCAGCGCCCACCCGAAGCCCTCGAGCGGCCACTGGCATAGCGTCTGGCCCGTTTCATCGAGCGCCTCGAGCGCGCCGCTCCGCAGCACCCAGAGCGTACCGTCCGCGGCGTGATCCAACGCGAAGAACATCGGTGGCGACCCGGGCGGGTACGGCGGCGTGGACGACTGCAGATCGGGCAACTGCACATCGGCCGCGAGGTCGTAGCGCAGCAGGCGCGGTCCGGTCTCGGAGCAATAGATGAGCGTGCGTTGGTCGGGCGCGAGCACCGACATCGTCACACCGAGGAAACCGCCCATCCCGCCGTGGGTGGCGGTGCCGTATTCGGCGAGCGGCGTACCGTCAGCCGCAAAGCGGAACACATGGCCGTCACCGAAGCGCTGCGTGCCCGCCATGAACGGGATGCGGGTCCGCATGCGCGCCTGCACCGCAGGGTCCACCGCGTCGCCGACCACATGTTCGGCGAGCAGGAGGGTGCCATCGGCGGCGAAGTTGGCGTGCGACCAAGCGCGCGCGCCGAACTCGCGACGACGCACCACGCGCCCATCGCGATGCAGATTGAGCACCGCGAAACCCTGGCTGTCGAACGCCCAGAGCACGCCCCTCGGATCGAACTTGAGACCACCGACCAGGTGGCTCGTGTCTGCAAGCATCCATACACCTTTGGGACGCAGCGCGGCGTCGAGCTGCAGGATCCTGCCTCGGCCGGCGTGATCATCCATCGGATCATCGAGCACTGTCGCGCCGACGAACACATCGCCCGGTTCCCACGCAGCGACCGTGGCGTCGTGTGTCGGACCGCTCATGAGGCTCCGCTCCGTTCGTCGAGTTTGTAGCGCGCGAGAAGGTCGCGCTTGGCGCCGAACAACCGACCGAGGCCACGACGCAGCAAGCGTGCGGGGGTGAGCCAGGTGATGTCATGACCCTGACGGTCGTCGGCGAGGATGCGATCGACGATCCACGAGGTGGTCGTGGCGACATGATCGCCGATGAAGTCGAGACGACGCAGCGACTTGGCCCGCAGCTCCGGCGGCAGCGCGCGCAGCTCGCGCAGCAGCCCCTCGGTGACGCTGACCCCCGGGCTGAGGGTGCCGATCAAAACGCGGCTGTCCCGCGCCTTACGCCGTGCCAGGACCAAAGAATCTGCGACACGTCTCAACTCGTCTTGGGTGTCTGAGCCGACCGTCATACCCGGTGCGATGCGTCCGACCGCTCCGTCATACCCGAGATCCAGGTACAGCTTGCCGCCCTGTGGCTGCGCAGACAGGCCTGCGACAACGACTTCCGCCGAATTCAGGGCACCGATGACGCTGGCCTGCGTCCTGGCATCGATCTTCTCAGGCGTGACGGCGGCGGTGCCGGTGCGTGCAGGGTCTGCGTTGTGCAGCCAGATCCCGACCGGACCGAAACTGCGCACAGTGAATCCCCAGAGCGACTGCAGCTGCGCACGGTCCGTCACATCACAGGCTTGACCGATCGCCACACCGCCACCCACCACGGCATCGGCCTCGAGGCGGTCGATCGCTTCATCGACCAAGGACTGGGTGTGCCCGCTGATGACGACATGGTGGCCTCGATGCAGGAAGGCCTGCGCGTAGCCGAACCCCATCCCCTGGGTGCTGTCGGTGATGACGACCACTTGGGTGCCCGCGCCGCGTCGCGCCCTGCCCGGTCTCAACCGCATCAGCCCAACTGCCGCGCGTGGTGTTCGAGGTGCTCAGCGACGAAGGTCTGGATGAAGTAGTACCCGTGGTCGAATCCGGCGTGGCGGCGCAGCCTCAAGCGTTGCCCCGATGCGGCGGCGGCGTCCTCCAGCCGTTCAGGCTGCAATTGCTCGGTCAGGAATCGGTCGGCCGATCCTTGGTCGATGAGGATATCGCGCGGATAGGGCTGTGATCTCATCAAGGCGCTCGCATCCCAAGCAGCCCATGCCGCACGATCGGGTCCGAGATAACTGCCGAGGGCCTTGTGACCCCAGGGACACTCCGCGGCGGCGGCGATCGGTGCGAACGCCGAGCAACTGCGGAAGACATCGGGGCGGCGAAGTGCCGCGATCAGCGCACCATGTCCGCCCATCGAATGGCCGGACACCCCGGATCTTGCCGGATCCGAGGGAAAGCGCGCCGCGACCAGCGCCGGCAACTCCTCGGTCACCCAGGAGAACATGCGGTAATGCGCGCACCACGGTGCCTGGGTGGCATCGACGTAGAAACCGGCGCCCTGGCCTAGATCCCAGGCATCGCGGTCGCCGGGCAATATCGGCTCACGCGGGCTCGTGTCGGGTGTCACGAGCACGAGACCGAGTTCGGCCGCCACGCGCTGCGCACCGGCCTTGATCGCGAAGGTCTCCTCGGTGCAGGTGAGACCGGCGAGCCAGAAGAGCGTCGGAGACGGCCGCCTGCGTGCGGACGCGGGGACGAACACGCCGAAGCGCATCGGCCCTGCACAGACCTGCGAACGATGGCGATAAAAACCTTGCACGCCGCCGAAGCAGGCATGCTCCGCCAAGGTCTCCAAGGCATCGCTCATGCTGCGACGGTGACGGACGATGCGGGCATGGGTCGTCAGTAGGTCAGCACGGTGCGGATGGACTCACCGCGGCGCATCAGCTCGAAGCCTTCGTTGATCCGGTGGTGCGGCATGACATGCGTCACGAGATCGTCGATGTTGATCTTGCCGTCCATATACCAGTCGACGATGCGCGGCACATCGGTGCGGCCGCGCGCACCGCCGAACGCCGTCCCCTTCCAGGTGCGCCCCGTGACGAGCTGGAACGGGCGGGTCGAGATCTCCTGCCCCGAGCCCGCGACGCCGATGATCACCGACACCCCCCAACCACGGTGGCAGCACTCGAGCGCCTGACGCATCAGCGTGGTGTTGCCCACGCACTCGAAGGAGTAGTCGGCGCCGCCCTTCGTGAGCTCGACGATGTGGCCGACGACATCGCCGCCCACTGCACGCGGGTCGACGAAATGCGTCATGCCGAACTTGCGCGCGATCGCCTCGCGCGCCGGGTTGATATCGACGCCCACGATCATGTCGGCACCCGCCATGCGCGCGCCTTGGATGACGTTGAGGCCGATGCCGCCGAGCCCGAAAACCACGACGTTGGCGCCGGGTTCGACCTTCGCGGTGTTGATCACCGCACCGATACCGGTGGTCACGCCGCAACCGATGTAGCAGACCTTCTCGAAAGGCGCGTCGGGGCGGATCTTGGCGAGCGCGATCTCAGGCAGCACGGTGAAGTTCGCGAATGTGGAACAACCCATGTAATGCAGCACCGGCCCGCTGCTGCAGGAGAATCGGCTGCTGCCGTCCGGCATCACGCCCTTGCCCTGGGTCGCACGGATGGCGGTACAAAGATTGGACTTGCGGCTGAGGCAGGTCTTGCACTGCCGGCACTCCGGCGTATAGAGCGGGATCACATGGTCGCCCTTGCGCAGCGAGGTGACGCCCTTGCCGACATCGACCACGATGCCCGCGCCCTCGTGACCGAGGACCACCGGGAACTGGCCTTCCGGATCCGCGCCCGACAAGGTGTACTCGTCGGTGTGGCAGATGCCGGTGGCCTTGATCTCGACCAGCACCTCGCCTTCCTTCGGGCCTCCGAGTTCGATGTCTTCGAGGACCAACGGCGATTTGGCCTGATACGCGACGGCGGCACGGACTTTCATGTCTCTATCTCTCCACGCGAAGTTGACTCTACGGCACCGCGACCGCACGGCCTTCGCGACGCGGATCGGCGGCGCCCTCCAGCCGGCCATCCGCGGTCACACGCACCGCATGCAAGCCCGACCCCTCGCCGCGCCCGTCACGGAACACATGCCCCATCCCCTTGAGGGCTTCCACCAGCGCAGGGTCGATGCGCGCGGTCTCGACCACTACCGGACCGCGGGCGATGACATTCGGCAGATCGACCGCCTGCTGCGGCGTCAGCCCCCAATCGAGCATACCGACCAGGGTCTTCGCGACATAGGCGATGATCGCGTTGCCACCGGGCGATCCGACCGCGAGTTCGAACGCGCCGTCGCGGAACACGAGGGTCGGCGACATCGATGAACGCGGCTTCTTGCCGGGCGCGACCGCGTTGGCGATGGCCTCACCCCGGTCATCCACCGGACGGAAACTGAAGTCGGTCAGCTGGTTGTTGAGGAAGAAACCGGCGACGAAACGCTGGGATCCGAACAGCGACTCGACCGTGGTCGTCATCGACACCACGTTGCCCAGGCGGTCGACCACCACGAAATGGCTGGTGCCCGGCACCTCGGCGGTGGCATCGCGACCGCGGGAGGGCGCACCGGGCGGCTCACCAGCTTCGACGACGGCCATCGCCCGGGACGGCGACACCAGCGCCGCCCGCGAGCGTAGATAATCTTTGTCCGTGAGCCCTGCGAGCGGCACGGCGACCAAGCGGTCATCGGCGACGAACTTGTCGCGGTCCGCGTAGGCGAGCCGTTGCGCCTCGATCAGGTGATGCCAACCCGCCACGGTGTCTGGCCCCATCGACGCCATATCGAAGTTCTCGAGGGTGCCGAGCACCGACAACACCGCGATGCCGCCGGAGGACGGCGGTCGCATGCCGCAGACGAGGTAGACCCGATAGCCGCTGCAGACCGGTTCGAGCCGCGCCGGACGATAGGCCGCGAGGTCGGCGAGACTCAGCGACCCCGGCATCGGCTCGACAGCTGCACCGGCGACGATGGCTTCGGCGATCTCGCCCGCGTAGAAGGCGCGCGCACCGCGCGTCGCCACACTCCGCAAGGTCCGCGCGTAATCAGGGTTCTTCAGCGATGCGCCGACCGGATGCGGCGTACGCCCATCGGCCCGCCCCTCGACGGTGAGGTAGGCACGGCCGGCGGGCAACAGCGCATCACGAGCGAGCGCCGATGCGATCAATTCATTGAGTCGCGGCGAGACCGGGAACCCCCGCTCCGCGAGGCGGATCGCCGGCTGCCACGGCCGCGACCACGGCAGCCGCCCGAACTCGCGGTGCGCCATACCGAGCATCGAGACGACCCCGGGGACACCGACCGCGCGCCCGGCGCGCACCGCGACCGGGAAGGTGAGCGGCTTGCCGGTGGCGTCGAGGAACATGCCGGGGGTCGCACCCTGCGGGGCGACCTCGCGGCCATCGAAGGTGACGACATCGCCGCTGCGGGCATCGTAGTGCACGAGAAACGCGCCGCCCCCGAGCCCGGAGGATTGCGGCTCGACAAGCCCCAGCACCGCTTGTACCGCGACCGCTGCATCGACGGCCGAACCGCCCGCACGCAGCACCTCGAGTCCGGCTTCCACAGCCCAAGGATTGGCGGCGGCCACCATGCCGCCGGCGCGCCAATCGCGCGCAGGTTTCGCCTCGATGACCGCTGCGCCGACCACCGCCTCGCCCGCCACCGCTGCAGGCCTTGCGTCACGCGCGACGGGGGCCGCGCAACCCGCGATCAATGATGCGCCGATCGACAGCGCGAGCGCGACGCTCAGACGACCGACATCACGCCTCACAGCAGCGCCTCGATGTCCTTCTCGATGCTCTCGGGCGAATCGGTGGGGGCATAGCGGCGCACCACACGCCCCTCGCGGTCGACCAGGAACTTGGTGAAGTTCCACTTCAAGCTCTCGCTGCCGAGCAGCCCGGGTGCCGCGGATTTCAGGTGCGCGTAGAGCGGATGGGTCCCCTCGCCATTGACTTCGACCTTGCCGTACATCGGAAAGCTGACCTCGTAATGGAGCGTGCAGAACTCGAGGATCTGCGCCTCGGTGCCCGGCTCTTGGCCGCCGAACTGGTTGCAGGGGAAGCCGAGCACACTGAACCCGCGCGCGGCATGCTTGCGTTGCAAGGCCTCGAGCGCGGTGTACTGCGGCGTGAGCCCACAGCGGCTCGCGACATTGACGATCAGCAGCACCTTGCCTCGATGATCACCGAGGGACTGTTCGGTACCCTCGATCGTGCGGACGGTGAAGTCGTGGACGGTGGTCATACGGACTCCGGGTCAGGGGATGGGAACGGGGACGGTGCCTGGGTCAGCCGAACGGTGCGACACCGAACAGCCGCTGGTGCCAGATCATCGCGAAAGCCGCGTAGAGCGTCAGCCCGAGGACCACCGCGAGCATATCGTTCCAAGGCGTCGTGGGTGTCGTCCGCAGGGGCTGCGGCGCACGCCGCTTGAGCGAGATGCGATCGGCCACCGCCCACGCGAGGAACGCGCCGAACAGGACGATGTCGGCGAGCATGCCGTTCGAGAGCAGGTGGGCGAGCGCCCAGAACTTCACGGCCGCGAGCATCGGGTGTTTGGCGGCGTTGCGGATGCGGCCCGGGAGGTAGGTCGCCAGCAGCAACGGGAACACCGGCAACATGAGCAGCGCCGCCGCATGGCGCATGCCGGTCGGCGGCACCCAGACCACGACCGGCTCGAGGCGCGCTTCGGCATAGCCTTTCAGCATCAGCCAGAAGCCGACGAGCGATATGACCGAATAGACGCCCTTCCAAGGGAGCGGCCCGATCCGCGCCACCATGGCGTCGCGCCAAGCGGGCGCGACGATCGAGACCGAGTGCATACCGAGCAGTATCAGCAGACCGAAGATCAGCGTGGACATCGGACCGTCTCCTTCATCTCAAGACATCAGGGTCTGAAACATCATGGCACGGACGGCGACTGTCCAGACAGACCCCGTACCCATCACGGCGAGGATCATCGTGATGCAGGTCATCTGCGCTCGCGCCGCGCCATCAGCAGCGCACCGAGGACCATGAGCATCGCCGACAACACGAACGGTGCCGCCGGACCGAACTTGAAGTAGATCGGCCCGGACAGCGCCGGCCCGAGGATCCGCCCGGCACTGCTCGAGGCGTTGAACACGCCCATCACGGCACCGCGTTCGTCGTCCTCCGCCTCGAATGACATGAGGCTGCTGATCGCAGGCAGAAACAGTCCGTTGGCGAAACCGAACACGCAGATCGCGAGCCACGCGATCGCCGGGCTGCTCGCCACCGAGAACAGCATCAGTGCGACCGTGACGCCGGCCAGCGCGCCGACCGCCAATCGTCTTTCACCGAAGCGTCGCGTCAGCGGCCCGGTGAGCCCGGCCTGACCGATCGCCGACAGCAGCGCGAAAGCCATGAAGTGCAGCCCGACATCCTCGAGCGAGAATCCGAACAGGTCGCGGCCCCAGAACGGGTAGACCGACTGCAACGCACCCGCCGCGAGCGCGACCGTCAGACTGGAGACGACGAGACCGACGAGCACCGGCTTCGCCGCGAGGATCGACCAAGGCGCACTGCCACGCTGACGCGTCGCAGCGATCGCGGGCGCTGCGCCGAACGGTCGACGCGATTCGATCGGCAAACTCTCGGGCAGAAACAACACCGTGCCCACCAAGGCGACCACGGCAAGCCCCGCCGACGCGATGCCCGGCCAGAACAGGTTCACGCCGCCGTCGAGGGTGCCGAGGAAGCCGCCGAGCGGTGGCCCGATCGCGAAACCCACCCCGAAAGCCGAGGCCACGATCCCGAGACCCCTCGCGCGGTCTTTGGTCTCGGTCACATCGGCGGCGTAGGCGAAGGCCGCCGCCAGATTGCCCGACATGATGCCGCCGAATGCCCGCGCGATCAGCAGCGATGCCAGGGAGTCGGCGATCGACAGCCACGCGAAAGCGACCACGGTGCCGGCCAAGCTGAGCACCAGGATCGGCTTGCGGCCGTAGGCATCGCTGCAACGCCCCCAGATCGGGGTGAAGATGAACTGGAACAGCGAGAACACACCCGCGCCGCCGAAGGTCTTCCAGAAATCCGACGCACCCATCTGCTCGGCGACGATGGGGAACGGTATCGTGGTGATGCCGAAGCCCGCCAGGCTGATGAACACCACGAGCCAAAGGATGCCTAGCCGTTTCATGCCATCAACGCAGCCGATCGCTCGGGACCACCGGGCGGGGATGTGGAGCCTGGGTCATGCGGCCTTCGGTCCTGGGGCCTTGGATCACAGGCCGGTATCGCAAGAAAATATGGCGCGCCCGGAGAGATTCGAACTCCCGACCCTCAGGTTCGAAGCCTGATGCTCTATCCAACTGAGCTACGGACGCACCTCCACAGTGTAGCAATTGCGGCTGCCATTGCCCCGGTCTGCGGCTGCGCCGTAACATAGTCTTTCCTCGACCACCTTATCCGGAGAGATTCCGCCATGAAGATGCTGTACTCGCTGGCGCTCGTCGCCGCCCTAGCCGCCAGCCAGGCGCATGCCGCATGCACCTACCCCAAGGCCCCGGAGAGGATCCCGGACGGCGGGTCGGCAACGCTCGAGGAGATGCTCGCAAGTCAAAAAGAGGTGAAGGCCTTCGACGCCGCCATCACCGGCTATCAGGGATGCCTCGAGACCCAGTTCAACGAGACCGTCGCAGCGCAGCCGAACATGACACCGGAAGCGCGCGGTGAGCTCGAGAAGATCCGTGACCAGAAGGCGAACGCCGCCGTGGACGAAGCACAGGCCGTGGCCGACCGCCTCAACACGCAGATCCGGACCTGGCGCGAGAAGAACGCGAAGAAGTGACCTGGGCCGACCCGGTCGCGTGAGGCGACCGGGCGTCCTTCCGCCGAGCCCCATCGATCTGCGCACGGGTGGGTGGGCTACACTGCTTGCATGATCTCTCCTGTCGAAGCCGACGCCCTCATCGCCGGGCAAGTCACCTGCCTACCGATCGAGTCGCTGCCGCTCGTACAGTGCGTCGGCGCCGTGCTGCGCGAGAACATCTACGCCGAGCGTGACCAGCCGCCGTTCGATCGTGTCGCGATGGATGGCTTCGCCGTCTCCACCGCGGGCCTGCGGAGCGGGAAGCCGCTCCTCGTCCAAGCGATGCAGGCCGCCGGCGATCCGCCGCTGTCCCTCGCCTCGCCGCAGCACGCCATCGAGATCATGACCGGCGCCGTGCTGCCGGCCGGTTGTGATGCCGTCATACCGGTCGAGCAGTCGCGTCTTTCCGGGATCGAACCCCAAACCGTGTCCTTCGATCCGGAACTGCGGATCGCGATCGGCCAGAACATCCACCGCCGTGGCAGCGATATCCGGCAGGGGGCGCTGCTGCTCTCCAACGGTGTACGGCTTGGCGCACCCGAGATCGCGGTGGCCGCAGGCGCCGGCATGCCGCGCATCCGCGTCAGTGCCCAACCGACCATCAGCGTCGTGTCGACCGGCAACGAGATCATCGAGCCGGGTGAACCGATCTTGGCGCACCAGGTACGCCGCTCGAACGCTTACGGCATCGTCGCGGCCTTGCGTCGTCAAGGTTTCCAGCGCATCGCGGACGAGCATCTGCCCGATGAGCTCGGTGCGCTCAAGACCCGGTTGCGCGTGCTCGTACAGACCCACGATGTGCTCATCCTGTCGGGCGGCGTCTCCGCCGGTCGTCTCGACCTCGTGCCTGCGGCGCTCGCCGGGATCGGGGTGCGCGAGGTGTTCCACAGGGTCGCGCAACGACCTGGTAAGCCGCTCTGGTTCGGCATCGCGCCGACCGGCACCGCCGTGTTCGCGCTGCCCGGCAACCCTGTCTCGACGCTCGTCTGCCTGGCGCGCTACGTGTTGCCCGCGCTCTATGCCGCGATGGGCGAAACACCGCCACGAGCGCCCGAACGGATCGCGCTCGCTGCAGAGGTCGAAGTGCGCGCTGCGCTCGCGTTCTTCATGCCGGTCAAGATCATGATCGACGACTGGGGCCGCCCTTGGGCTGAGCCCCGCACCACCAACGGATCGGGCGACTATGCCGCCCTCACCGGCACCGACGGCGTGGTCGAACTGCCGCCCGGCCCCCACACCCACCCCAAGGGCTTCGTCGCCCGATTGCATCGTTGGTAAGGCGGCTGCCTGCATGGCTGATCCCGAAATGAGCGACCGCGAACACCCACTGCTGCCCCGTCGTCGCGATGCGATGCGCGACACCCTGGGACGGCCGTTGCGCGACCTGCGCATCTCCGTGATGGACCGTTGTAATTTTAGGTGTCCCTACTGCATGCCGCAGCACACCTTCCACGACGGCTACCGCTTCCTCGCCTCCGCCGAGCGTCTCGGCTTCGGCGAGATCGTCCGGCTCGCACGGCTCGGCGCGCGGCTCGGTGTGCGCAAGCTGCGTCTGACCGGTGGCGAGCCGCTGCTGCGCCCGAACCTGCCCGATCTGATCGGCGATCTCAGCGGCCTCGCGGGCATCGAGGACATCGCCCTCACCACCAACGGGATACTGCTCGCCAAGTACGCCACGGAACTGAAAGCGGCGGGGCTGCACCGCGTGACCGTCAGCCTCGACAGCCTCGACCCGGCGACTTTCGCGCATCTGAGCGGCGGCTTCGGCGGCGTGGAGCAGGTCCTCGAGGGCATCGAGGCGGCGCGGCGCGCCGGTCTCGGACCGGTCAAAGTGAACGCTGTCATCCAACGCGGCGTGAACGACCATACCGCGCTCGCGCTGGTGGAACACTTCCGCGGTACGGGCGTGATCGTGCGCTTCATCGAATACATGGATGTCGGCAACCGCAACGAATGGCGGCAGGACCTGGTGGTGCCTTCGGCGGAGCTCGCCGCACGGATATCGCAGCGATGGCCACTCGCGCCGGCGGGTCGCAACTATGCGGGCGAAGTGGCTGAACGGCAGGCGTTCGCCGACGGTATGGGCGAGGTCGGTTTCATCTCCTCGGTCAGCCAACCGTTCTGCGGCGACTGCTCGCGGGCGCGGCTGTCCTCGGATGGCACACTGTATTCTTGCCTCTTCGCCACGACCGGGGTCGAACTGCGGGGACCGCTCCGGGGCGGTGCGGATGACGACACGCTGCTCGCCTTGTTGCAGAGCGCCTGGGAGCGACGTGCCGACCGTTACAGCGAGCAACGCGCGTCGCTGCACGCAGGTCGCGAGCGCAAGGTCGAGATGTTCCACATCGGGGGTTGAGATGGCCGCGACACGCCCTACTACCGCACGCCCACGCAAGCCTCGCGCAGCCCCTGCCCGGCTGACCCACCTCGATGCGCGCAACCGGCCGACGATGGTCGACATCTCAGGCAAGGCCGTCACCGCACGCGAAGCGGTGGCCGAAGCGCGGGTGACGCTGCCCGCCGAAGTCGCGAAGGCGCTCGCCGCGAGCGGACACCGCACCCGAAAAGGGCCGGTTTTCGATACCGCCATCATCGCCGCCGTGCAGGCCATCAAGCGCACCCATGAACTGATCCCGTTCTGTCACCCGTTGCCGCTCGAGCACTGCGAGCTCGACATCGACACCCCGCGTCGCGGACTCATCGTCATCCGATGCACGGTGCGCACCACGCACCGCACCGGTGTCGAGATGGAGGCCTTGACCGGTGCGACGATCGCGGCACTTGTGATCTACGACATGTGCAAAGCGCTGTCGCATGACATACGCATCGGCCCGATCCGGCTGATCGTCAAGCGTGGTGGCAAACGCGACCACGGACCCCGACGGCAGGCAGCACGACGATGACCGGGGCGTTGCGCGGCCTGGTGCTCGCCGGCGGGCGCAGCACGAGGATGGGCCGTGACAAGGCCCTGCTCGCATATCATGGTCGCGACCAATTGCAGGTCGCCTTCGATCTGCTCGGTGAGGTCGCAGGGCCGAACTTCGTGTCGGTGCGCGCCGACCAGATATCGGATCCGGTGCGGGCACGCTATGCTCAAGTGATCGACGGCACCGAAGGTGTCGGACCGATCGCCGGGATCCTCGCGGCGCTGCGGACCCGGCCGGCTGCGGCATGGCTGGTGTTGGCCTGCGATCTGCCCTTCCTCGATGCCTCCACCTTGCGGGCGCTGATCGCCGGGCGCGACCCGTCGCGGGTGGCGACCGCATTCCGTTCCGCCTACGACGGTCTGCCGGAACCGCTGTGCGCCATCTGGGAACCCCAGTGCGAGCCGTTGTTGGCGGACTTCGTCGCAGCCGACAAACGCTGTCCGCGGAAGTTCCTGCTCGCCCACGACGCATGCCTCATCGATCTGCCGCGATCGAACGCCCTCGACAACATCAATTCCACGACGGAATATCGCCAAGCCATGCAGGACCTCGATCCGACCGCCAAGACCCGTCCGCTCGACATCCAGTACTTCGCGCTGCTGCGCGAGCAAGCGGGCTGCGCGCGTGAATCGCTGCAGAGCGCTGCGCGCACGCCGCGTGACCTTTATCTCGAACTGCAGACGCGGCATCGATTCACGCTGCCGCTCGAGATGCTTCGGGTCGCGATCAACGGCGACTTCGCCGAGTGGGACCACCCGCTCGAGGCCGCCGATCACGTGGTCTTCATCCCGCCGGTGGCCGGTGGCTGAGCCGCGCTTCGCCTTCAGCGCCGGCTCGCTCGACGCGGCCGCCCTGCAGCAGACGCTCACCGATCCGTCCTGCGGCGGCTATGTGGCCTTCGAGGGTTGGGTGCGCAACTTCAATGAAGGCCGTGCAGTGCATCGCTTGGAGTACGAGGCCTTCGAGGCACTGGCGTTGCGCGAGGGGGAGCGGATCGTGGCCGAGGCCTGCACGCGCTTCGGGGTCGTCAACGCGCGTTGCGTGCACCGCATCGGTGATCTGGCGCTCGGCGAGCTCGCGGTCTGGGTGGGCGTCGCCGCCCCACACCGCGATGAGGCGTTCCGCGCGTGTCGTTGGATCATCGACGAGGTCAAACACCGCGTCCCCATCTGGAAAAAAGAGCATTACGTCGACGGTGATTCGGGTTGGGTGAATTGCGAGCGCTGTGCCGCCGCGGCCCCGGGCGCTGTCGAGCCGCACGATCACAGCCATGCCCATGATCACAGCCATGCCCACGATCACTCGCCACCAGCGACCCCCGACTATTCAAGGCAGATGGCGCTGCGGGAGGTCGGGCCGCTAGGGCAAGCCCGATTGCGCGAAAGCTCGGTCGCCGTGATCGGTGCGGGAGGGCTAGGCGTACCCGTACTGCAATACCTCGCAGGTGCCGGACTCGGGCGGCTGGTGGTCATCGATGGCGATCGCCTCGAGGCCTCCAACCTCCACCGCCAGACCTGGTTCGCACTCGCGGATTGCGGTCGACCCAAAGCGGATCTCGCCGCGGCGCGGATCCGCGCCCTCAACCCCGAGGTGCAGATCGAAGCGCACGGGCTGCGGCTCGATGCAGGCAATGCCGCCCAGCTGCTTGCCGGTTGTGACCTCATCATCGACTGCAGCGACAACTTCGCCACCAAGTTCCTGCTCAACGACCTCGCGCACGAACTGTCGGTGCCGGTGCTGCTCGCGAGCGTGCACCAGTTCGAGGGGCAACTGCAGGTGGTCGATCCGGCTCGCGGCAGCGCCTGCCTGCGCTGCCTATGGCCACAGGCGACGCGCGACGGCATCGTCGGCAACTGCACCGAAGCCGGCGTACTCGGTCCGGTGCCTGGCATCCTCGGCAGCCTGCAGGCGCTCGAGGCGCTGAAGATCCTGTTGGATCTGCCCGGACGGCTCGGCGACGAGGTGCTGCTCGTCAACCTGCTCGAGACCGGCATGACGCGGGTGCGCGCGAAGCGTGCGCAAGGCTGCGAGGGCGGTCCCTGTGGCCGCGCGGCGATGGCCTTGCACGACACCCGACAAGCCTTGGCGAAGATTTCGTCCGGCAGCGGCGCCGGACTCGAACTCGACTTCGACGATCTCGCGCAGGCCATCTCGGCCGGCTATTCGGTGATCGACATCCGTGCCCCGGACGAATGCGCAGCCGATCCGCTGCCCGGGTTCGTGCGCCGCATCCCCATGGAGGAGATGCTGGCCGGACGGAACCTGCCGGCTGAAGGGCGCTATCTTTTGGTCTGCAGCCGCGGCGTGCGCAGCCGGAGCACCTGCGAAGCGCTGCGCGAGCGAGGCATCCACGCGGCGCACTCGTTGCGCGGCGGCGTTCAGGGCCGCACTTGGCCGGCGCCGCGCACCACGTACTTGTAACTGGTCAACTGCTCGAGCCCGACCGGACCGCGGGCGTGGAAGCGGTCCGTCGAGATGCCGATCTCAGCACCCATCCCGAACTCGCCGCCATCGGCGAACTGCGTCGAGGCGTTGTGCAGCACGATGGCGCTGTCGACGCGACCGAGGAACCGCTCCGCCGCCGCCGCATCCTCCGTGACGATGGATTCGGTGTGTGCAGAGCCATAGTGGGCGATGTGGGCGATCGCCGCATCAAGCCCGGCCACGACCTTCACCGCGATCACGGCATCGAGGTATTCGGTGAACCAGTCCTCTTCGGTGGCGGGCCGCACCCGCGGATCGACCCGCTGTGCCGCCGCGTCACCGCGCACCTCGCAACCTGCATCGAGCAGGGCGTGCACCAAGGGCGCGAGGTGGGTCGCAGCGCAACCCTCATCGACCAGCAGCGTCTCGGCAGCCCCACAGATGCCGGTACGGCGCAGCTTGGCGTTCAGGACGATCGCAACCGCCATCGGCAGGTCTGCGGCGCGGTCCACGAACACATGGCAGTTGCCGTCGAGGTGGCCGATGACAGGCACCCTCGCCTCTTCCTGAACGCGCTTCACCAGACCCTTACCCCCGCGCGGCACCAGCACATCGATGTACTCGGTCATCCCGGAGAGCATATGGCCCACCGCCGCGCGGTCCGTGACCGGCACGAGCCCGATGCTCGCCTCGGGCAGCCCAACGGCACGCAGTCCTTCGACCAGACAGCGGTGGATCGCAGCGCTCGATCGGACGCTCTCGGAGCCGCCGCGCAGGATCACGGCATTGCCGGATTTCAGGCAGAGCGCACCCGCATCCGCAGTCACGTTCGGTCGGCTCTCGTAGATGATGCCGATGACACCGAGCGGCACGGCGATGCGGGCGATGGCAAGCCCGTTCGGCCTACGCCACTCCTCGAGCACCCGACCGACCGGGTCAGGCAAGGCTGCGATGGCCTCGAGGCCACGCGCCATCGCCTCGAGACGCGACGGGTCGAGCCGCAACCGGTCGAGCATCGCGGCCGAGAGGTCTTTGTGCTCCGCTTGCGTCATGTCGAGGGCGTTGGCAGCGAGCACCTCGACCTGATGGGTGCGCAGCGCCGCCGCGGCGGCCAACAGAGCCGCGTCCTTCTGCGTCCGCGGCGCCGCTGCGAGAACGGACCGGGCGGCAAGCGCCGCCTCGCCGAGCCGTCGCATGAGCGTGCCGAGTTCGCCTGCCGCGGTCCCATCGGCGGTCATTGCAGCACCAGATCGTCGCGGTGGATGAGCTCGTCACGACCGGCATAGCCGAGCATCAGGGCGATCTCGGCGCTACGCCGACCGAGGATACGACCCGCGTCGGTGTCACCGTACGCGACGATGCCGCGCGCCACCTCCTGCCCCCCCGGCGCAAGCACGCTCACGGTGTCACCACGCTCGAAACGACCTGTCAGCGCTGTCACTCCTGCGGGCAGCAGGCTCTTGCCCGCGCGCAACGCTCGACGCGCGCCCTCGTCGATATGCAGCGCACCGACGGGACGCAAGGTGCCCGCGATCCATTGCTTGCGGGCCGCCACCGGCGTCGCGGTCGGCAGGAACCAGGTGCTGCGGCCGCCCTGTTCGATACGCCGCACCGGGTGACGCGGTGAACCGGCGGCGATGCAGAAATGACAGCCTGCAGCCACGGCGATGCGCGCGGCGATGATCTTCGTGGTCATCCCGCCGCGGCCGACCGCCGAGGCTGAACCGCCCGCCATGGCCTCGATCTCAGGGGTGATCTCCGCCACCTGCTCGATGAACTGCGCACCCGGATCCTTGTGGGGATCGGCGGTGTAGAGCCCATCGATGTCCGACAGCAAGACCACGCAATCCGCGCTCACCATCTGCGCCACACGAGCCGCCAAACGGTCGTTGTCGCCATACCGGATCTCGGCCGTCGCGACCGTGTCGTTCTCATTGATGACCGGTACCGCGCCATGTGCCAGCAGCGTCGTGAGAGTGGCTCGGGCATTCAGGTAGCGACGACGCTGCTCGCTGTCCTCCAGCGTGAGCAGCACCTGCGCGACCGGCAGGCCTTGCGCCTCGAGCAGTTCCTTGTAGGCGTGGGCGAGGCGGATCTGGCCCACTGCCGCGGCCGCTTGGCTCTCTTCCAGGCGCAACGGACCGGGCGGCAGGTCGAGGTGGCGCCGCCCGAGCGCGATCGCCCCCGAGGACACCAGCACGACTTCCTTGCCCTGGCGGCGCAGTCGAACCACATCGGCCACCAGCGTCTCGAGCCAAGCCCGATTGAGCCGACCCGTCCGTCCATCGACCAACAGCGCGGAACCGACCTTCACCACGATGCGGCGGGCACGCTGGAGCGGATTGGAACGGCGCGCGACTCGTGGCGGCATGCAAAGCATCCTCGTGGGCATGGCACTATAATTCAGTAGCGCGGTAAAATGCGCTGGAGTCAGTCCCGTCGATCCGCCGAGGTAAATGCCGTGAGCAGAGACAAAGAACCCGTCGTAGGCCAGTGGTACGTCAACGCCGAGGAGGAAGAGACCTTCCGCGTGATCACCGTCGACGAAGATGCCGAGATGGTCGAGATCGAGTATCTCGACGGCGAGCTCGAGGAACTCGATATCGACGAATGGCACGAACTCGACCTCGAGCTCACCACCGAACCGGAAGGCTGGTCGGAAGACGAGCCGGAGGAAGAGGATGATGACGACGAGGACGAAGACGAAGACGATTGGGACGAAGACGAGGATGAAGACGACGACGACGACGACGGGGATGACGGCCACGACGACGGCCGTGAGCGCTGATCATCGTCGCGTGACGATGCCCCTGCGCCGCGGCGCGTGAGCGCCGCACCCGACAGCTGGTACCACGAAAAAGAGTCCGCCTGGCTCTACGGGCGGGTCGCGGCGGCGGAGCCCGATCCGGTGCGCCGGGCGATGTTCCAAAAACTCGGCGCGGCAGCCGAGCAACAGGCGCTACGGTGGCAGGCGCTCGAACCGGCGCGCACTTTCCATTTTTCGCCGTCGCTGCGCGCACGACTCGTCGCAGAGATCGTGCGACGGATCGGCCCGCGCGCCTCGCGGCATGCGCTGGCCGCGATGAAACTGCGCGGCCTGTCGGTCTACACCTCTGCCGCTCCCCCGGTCGCCCCCGGCCACCTCATGCCCACCTCGGTCAGCGAAGTCGGTCAGCGACATCGCGGCGTGGGCGGCAGCAACCTGCGAGCCACCGTGTTCGGCGTCAACGACGGCTTGGTGTCCAACGCCTCGCTCGTGATGGGGATCGCCGGTGCCAACGCAGAACCTGGCACCGTCCTCATGACCGGTGTCGCCGGGCTGTTGGCGGGCGCGCTCTCGATGGCAGCCGGCGAATATGTGTCAGTGCGCTCGCAACGCGACATGTACGAGTACCAGATCGCCCTCGAACGAGAGGAACTCGCCGAGTATCCGGAAGAAGAAGCCGAGGAACTCGCCCTGATCTACGAAGCGCGCGGTCTCGAACTCGAACAGGCCCGGGCGATGGCTCGCACCCTGCTCTCACGCCCGGAGCAGGCCCTCGATGTGCTCGCCCGCGAGGAGCTCGGCCTCAATCCCGATGACCTCGGGTCACCGCTCGGTGCCGCTGTGTCCTCCTTCCTGGCCTTCGCCGTCGGCGCGTCGCTGCCCTTGCTGCCCTTTTTCGTGCGCGGCCTGACACACCCGCTCTGGTGGACGATAGGCCTCACGGCCGTGGCGCTCGCAGGGATCGGCCTTGCGCTCAGCCTGTTCACGGGGCGCGGGGCTTGGCAGGGTGCGTTGCGGATGCTGCTGATCGGCGGGGGTGCGGGTGTGGTGTCCTTCCTCGTCGGCCGACTGCTCGGGGTGGCACTCGCCTGAGAAGCCGGTCCAAAGCCTTGAAATAGAAGCAGTTTCACCTCTATCATCTGTTGCAGGTGGCGACCCATCGCCGACCCGTATGAATTTGCAGTCGGGCTGAACCTCGATCGGTGGAATGAGTCCAATCTGCAATGTTGTCCTTACGGGCATACTACTGTTCGACTGCCTAAGCTCTACATCCCTGAACCGGAGTCCCTAGCACCCATGAAACGCGTCCTGCTGTTCCTCGTCACCAACCTTGCCGTGGTGTTCGTGCTGTCGATCGCCATGCGATTGCTCGGCCTCGACCAATACATCGCCGCGCAGGGCGGAAGCGCCTACGGTCTGCTGGTGTTCGCCGCGGTGTTCGGTTTCGGCGGCGCGATCATCTCGCTGCTGATGTCCAAGTGGAGCGCCAAACGCATGATGGGCGTGCGCATCATCGACAAGCCGCGCGACGCGGTGGAGTCGTGGCTGCTCGAGACCGTGAAGGTCCAAGCTCGCGAGTCCGGCATCGGCATGCCCGAAGTCGGCATCTTCGATTCGCCCGAGCCGAACGCGTTCGCCACCGGTGCCAACAAGAACAAGGCCTTGGTCGCGGTCAGCACCGGTCTTCTGCAGCGCATGAAGCGCGAAGAGGTCGAGGCCGTGCTCGGTCACGAGATCGGCCATGTCGCCAATGGCGACATGGTGACGCTCACCCTCATCCAGGGCGTGGTCAACACCTTCGTCATCTTCCTCGCCCGGATCATCGGGGGCTTCGTGGATCGCGCGATCTTCAAGAACGAAGACGGCCGCGGTATCGGCTACTTCGTCATCGTGCTCGTGACCGAGCTGTTGCTCGGCATCCTCGCCAGCATCATCGTCATGTGGTTCTCGCGGAAGCGTGAGTTCCGTGCGGACATCGCAGGTGCCCGTCTTTCCGGCGCGCGCAACATGATCGGCGCGCTCGAGGCGCTCAAGCGTGGCCACCCGCCCGAGGGGATGCCGCAGCAGATGGCGGCCTTCGGCATCAACGGCGCCGTCCCGAGCGGCTTCAAGCGCCTCTTCATGAGCCATCCGCCGCTCGAGGAGCGTATCGACGCCCTCAAGCGCGCCAACGGTCTCGCCTAAGCCCGCGTCATGCCGGACGGTTCGGCTCCAGCCCCCGCCCGGTCGGCCGTGCGCCGACTCGGGCGGGCGTTCACCGCCTGGTTCGACACCGGGCAGCATGTCGTCCCGAAGGACGGCGCAGCGTTGCCCGAGATCCCGGACAAGGTGGAATGGGCGCGCATCCTGCCCTTCATCGGCATGCACCTCGCCTGCTTCGCCGTGATCTGGGTCGGCTGGAGTCCGGTCGCGGTCGGCGTCGCGATCGGGGCCTACCTCGTGCGCATGTTCGCCATCACCGGCTTCTATCACCGTTATTTCTCGCATCGCTCCTTCAAGACCTCGCGGACCGGCCAGTTCATCTTCGGCTTGCTCGGGGCGTCGGCGGTACAGCGCGGACCGGTCTGGTGGGCGGCGCACCACCGCCACCACCATGCCCACTCCGACAAGCCCGAGGACACGCACTCCCCGCTGCAGCACGGCTTCATCCGCTCGCACATGGGCTGGTTCCTGACGGCACGCGGTTTCCGGCCGGACCTGCGGCGGGTCCGCGACCTGCTGCAGTTCCCGGAACTGCGTTGGCTCGACCGGTTCGACATCCTGGTGCCGTTCGCCCTCGCGATCGGCATGTTCGGCTTGGGCGCCCTGCTCGCCCATCAGGCGCCCGAGCTCGGCACCAGTGCAGGACAGATGTTGGTCTGGGGCTTCTTCATCTCCACCGTGGCCTGCTACCACGGCACCTACACCATCAATTCGCTCTCTCATGTGTTCGGTCGGCAGCGCTATCGCACCGGCGACACCAGCCGCAACAACTGGCTGCTCGCGCTCGTGACCCTCGGCGAAGGTTGGCACAACAACCACCACCATTTCCCGAGCTCCACCCGGCAAGGTTTCTACTGGTGGGAGATCGACATCACCTACTACATCCTCAAAGTCATGTCCTGGCTCGGCATCATCTGGGACCTCAAGCCCGTGCCGGTCGCGATCCGCGACCGCTCGCCCCGGCGCATCGCCTGACCCGCAGACCGCACCCGAGAGACCCATCGACATGAGCCGGATCGCCATCGTCGGGACCGGCGTCTCAGGCATGACCGCTGCGTGGTATCTGCACCGGGACCACGAGCTCACCGTGTTCGAGTCGAACGCCAGCTTCGGCGGCCATACGGCGACCGTCGATGTCGAGCGGCACGGTCGACACTATGCCGTCGACACCGGCTTCATCGTGTTCAATGATTGGACCTACCCGAACTTCATCGCGCTGCTGGATGCGGTGGGCGCACGGTGGCAGTGGTCGGACATGAGCTTCTCGCTGCGCTGCGAGCGTACCGGACTCGAATACAACGGCACCTCGGTGGACTCGCTGTTCGCGCAGCGCCGCAATGTCCTGCGACCGTCCTTCCTGCGCATGATCGCCGACATCCTGCGTTTCAACACGCGGTCGAGGGCATTGCTCGCGACGCCCGACACCGGGCTCACGCTCGGGGAGTACCTCGCGCGCGAAGCTTACTCACAGGCGTTCACCGAGCGCTACATCCTGCCCATGGGTCGCGCCATCTGGTCGGCGAGCGGCAGCGGGATGCTCGCCTTCCCCGCCCGGTTCTTCGTCGATTTCTTTGAGCGTCACGGCTTCCTGAACATCGACGACCGTCCCACCTGGCGGACGGTCAGCGGCGGCTCGCGCGAGTACGCGCGACGGCTGCTCGCACCGTTCCTCGAGCGTGTCCGGCTCTCGACGCCCGTCCGCCGCATCGTGCGCGACGACGCCGGCGTCACGCTCACGAGCGAGGGACCCGCCGGCCTCGCCACCGAGCGCTTCGACCATGTGATCCTCGCCTGCCACAGCGACCAAGCGCTCGCGATGCTCGCCGATGCGGACCCGCTGGAGCGCGAGATCCTCGGCGCGTTCCCCTATCAGGCGAACGACGCCGTACTGCATCTCGATCGACGGATGTTGCCGCGCACGCCGAAGGCCCGCGCGGCCTGGAACTATCACCTGCTCGATCCCGACACCGAACGCGTCGCGCTCACCTACGACATGAGCCTGCTGCAGTCGCTGGACGGCCCTGAGAAGTTCCTGGTCACCCTCAACCGCAACGCCGACATCGATCCTGCACTCGTGCTCGGGCGCTATACCTACCACCATCCTGTCTACACGCCGGGCGCGGTCGCTGCGCAACAGCGGCGCGGCGAGATCAGCGGTCGGCGCCGCACCTATTTCTGTGGCGCCTACTGGCGCTACGGTTTCCACGAGGATGGCGTCGTGAGCGGGTTATGGGCCTTGCAGGACTTTGCGACAGCGACCGGCAGCGCGCCACCGCCCGCCCCGCGCCTCGAACCCGTCCGTCGCAGCCTCAAGCAGGGCAGCGCTGCGGCATGAGCGCCACGCACAGCGCCCTGTACACCGGATCCATCGGCCATCGTCGCTTCGGGCCGCGGCGCAACGCTTTCCGCTATCGCCTTTTCATGGCCTGGATAGACCTCGCCGACCTCCCGGCGCTGTTCGACGGGCGATGGTTCTGGTCCGCTCGACGACCCGCGCTCGCGTGGTTCCGACGCGCCGACTATCTCGGTGATCCGAGCGTGCCGCTCGATGGAGCCGTGCGCGATCTCATCGAACAGCGCACCGGCCGTCGCCCGGCCGGCCCCATCTGCCTGCTGACCCACCTGCGCTATTTCGGGTTCACCTCCAATCCCGTCAGTTTCTACTATGTCTATGACGCCGCAGGAGATCGACTGGAGACCATCGTGGCGGAGATCACCAACACCCCCTGGGACGAGCGCCACGCCTATGTGCTCGCGGTGGCGGACGCCACACGGTCAGGGGCGCAGATGTGGCGCTGGCAGTTCGACAAAGCCTTCCATGTCTCACCGTTCATGCCGATGGACATGCGCTACGATTGGCGCTTCAACGAGCCGGGCCGCACGCTCGGCGTTCATATGGAGAACTGGCGTGAGGGCCGGTCACAGTTCGACGCCACGCTGGTGTTGCGCCGAGGACCCATCACCGGTCGTGCCTTGGCGCGCGCCCTGCTGACCGTGCCGTTCGTCACCCTGAAAGTGAGCCTACTCATCTACTGGCAGGCGCTCGTGCTGCTTTTGAAGCGGACGCCGTTCTTCACGCATCCCAAGAAGCATCCTCCGGGGACCCCCTGACATGTCCGTACCCACCATCATCCCCCGCGAGACCGACCGTGCGACCGCTCGGTCAGGTCCGCTGGCCCGGTTCGGTCGCCGTCTGCTGCTCGGCCAGTTGACCCGGCTGCAGGACGGCGCGTTGACGCTGATCGAGCCGGATGGTCGACGCCACGATTTCGGCCGTCGTACCGCCCGCCTCGACGTGGCGGTGACCGTCGAGGTGCGCGACCCGCAGTTCTTCGCCGACGCTGCGTTCGGCGGCACGGTGGGCGCGGGCGGCGCCTACATCAACGATCTTTGGCGTTGCGACGATCTCACGGCGCTCGTGCGCCTGTTCGTCGCCAACCGCGTGGTCATGGATGGCATGGACGGCCGCTGGGCCTGGCTCAGCACGCCCCTGAACAAGGCCGCCCACTGGCTCAACCGCAACAGCCGACAAGGCAGCGCCCGCAACATCGCCGCGCACTACGATCTCGGCAATGCGCTCTACGAGCTCATGCTCGACCCGACGATGGCCTACTCCTGCGGCATCTTCGCGGACGACTCGACCACGCTAGAACAGGCCTCGGTCGCGAAGTTCGAAGCGGTCTGCCGCAAGCTGCGGCTGCGCCCCGGGGAGCGCGTCGTCGAGATCGGCACCGGTTGGGGCGGCCTCGCGATCCACGCCGCTGCGCGGTACGGCGCCCATGTCACCACCACCACCATCTCGCGCGAGCAGCACGATCATGCGCGTGAGGTGATCGCGCGCGCCGGGCTCACGGACCGCGTCACCCTGCTGCTCGAAGATTACCGTGACCTCAAGGGCCGCTACGACAAGGCCATGTCCATCGAGATGATCGAGGCGGTCGGCGCGCAGTACCTCGACACCTACCTCGCCAAGTGCTCGACGCTGCTCGAGCCGCACGGCGCGATGCTGCTGCAGGCCATCACGCTGCAGGACCAGTTCTATGCCCAGGCGCGGAAGTCGGTCGACTACATCCAGCGGTTCATCTTCCCGGGCAGCTTCATCCCGAGCGTGCAGGCGATCAGCGAGTCCCTGACCCGCGTCACCGACCTCAAGATCTTCCACCTCGAGGACATCGGACCGCACTACGCGCGCACCCTGCGCGAGTGGCGCTCGAACTTCATGGCCAACCGTGACCAGGTCCGTACGCTCGGCTATCCCGACTCCTTCGTGCGCATGTGGGAGTTCTATCTCTGCTACTGCGAGGGCGGGTTCGCCGAACGGCAACTGGGTGATGTGCAACTGCTGCTCACCAAGCCCGGCTGCCGGCTGCCGTCGCCGCTCGCCACATGACATCGGGCGGCGCAGCCACGCCGCTCGCGCAGCTGCAGGCGCGCTTCGGCCTGGAACTCATCTCGACCGATCCTGCTTCGCTCGCGGCCGCGGGCGTCGACCATCGTCGGCTCTATCACGGCAAGCCCCTCGCCATCGCCTCGCCGCGCAGCACCCTCGAGGTCTCACAGCTGCTCGCGTTCTGCGACGCACGGCGTATCGCTGTCGTACCGCAGGGGGGCAACACCGGTTACTGCGGCGCCGCCACCCCAGACGAGTCGGGCACCGAGCTCGTGCTGTCACTGCGGCGTATGCGCGCCATACGGCGTATCGATCCTGCCAACGACTCGATGGTGGTCGAGTCCGGCTTGGTGCTCGCGGAAGCACAACAGGCCGCCGCCGCGGCAGGGCGGTTCTTCCCGTTGTCGCTCGGCTCGGAAGGCAGTTGCCAGATCGGCGGCAACCTCGCCACCAATGCAGGTGGCGTGCAGGTGCTACGCTACGGGATGATGCGCGAGCTGGTGCTCGGTCTCGAGGTGGTGCTTGCGGATGGCCGCGTGCTCTCGAGCCTCGATGCGCTGCGCAAGGACAACACCGGCTATGACCTGCGGCATCTCTTCATCGGCGCCGAAGGAACGCTCGGCGTGATCACGGCCGCCGCGCTGCGGCTGTTCCCGCCCCCGCGCGCGATCGCGACGGCTTTCGTCGCCGTACCCGACCCGCAGGCCGCTGTGACCCTGCTCGGTGCGCTGAGAAGTGCCAGCGGTGATCGGGTGTCGAGCTTCGAGCTGTTGCCGAGGATCGCCCTGGAACTGGTGCTTCGGCACCTGCCGGACATGCGTGCGCCGCTCGCGGGTCCGTCGCCGTGGTTCGTGCTCTGTGAACTCACCAGCGCGCGCGCGGAGGATCCGCTCGATGCGATCCTGCAGGACGCCCTCGGTGCAGCCTTCGAGTCCGGCCTCGCCACCGATGCGGCGCTCGCTCAGGGCGAACGCGAGCGGCGGGAGTTCTGGCGCCTGCGGGAGAACATCCCCGAGGCCCAGCGCCGCGATGGCCCGAGCCTCAAGCATGATGTCTCGCTGCCCATCGACCGTCTGCCGGCGTTCGTCGAGGCAGCCTCGGCGTGGGTCGCGAGCGAGGCACCCATGGCGCAGCTCGTGTGCTACGGCCATGTCGGCGACGGCAACCTGCATTTCAACTTAGGACAGGGCGCCACGCTCGCCGCTGCGCAGCGGGACACCGATCTGCTGAAACCTCATGAGGATCGGGTCAAGCGTGCCATCCACGACCTGGTGCGTGCCCACGGTGGCTCGTTCAGCGCCGAGCATGGCATCGGCCGGCTGAAGGTCGAGGAACTGCAGCGCTACGCGTCGCCGGTCGAGCTCGAGCTGATGCGCCTCATCAAGCAAGCCTTCGATCCGAACGGCATCATGAACCCTGGCAAGGTGTTGCCCAGGTCGTCGTGCGCCGACTGAGCACGCACGGAGCGATCACGCTGCTGCTCACCCTCGGCGCCTCGCCGTCGATCGCGGATGCGGCGGCGGAACCGTCAGAATCCGCACACACCGTGTTGCCGAGCGTCAACGCCCGGGTCACGCGCGACGCCGGGCGCCGGCCTGCCGATCTGCCCGACGACGCCAGCTTGGCCGCATCGGGGGTGCGCATCGGTGAGATCCGGATCGCCCCCCTCGAGATCTTCGACACCTCGCTGCCCGAGGAAGACACCGCGCTCTTCCGGCTCGCCAATACGCTACACATCCGGACCCGGGCGACGACGATCGAGGACCAGTTGTTGTTCGCTTCAGGCGATCTCTACGACGGTCGTCTGCTGGAGGAATCTGCACGGCTGCTGCGCAGCACACGCTATCTGCATGATGCACGCATCGAGCCGGTGGCGATGCGCGATGGCGTCGTCGATATCGAGGTCGAGACCCGTGATGTGTGGACGCTCAACCCCGGGATCTCGTTCGGGCGCAAAGGCGGAGAGAGCACCTCGGGTCTCGAACTGGAGGAGCTGAACCTGTTGGGTCTCGGTATCGAGCTCGGGATCGGCCGGACCAAAGATGTCGATCGGACCTCCACGGTCTTCAAATATCGCGACCGGCAGCTCGCGCGCAGCTGGTGGGCATTGGCGCTCGACTACGCCGACAACAGCGACGGCCAACGCAAGGGACTCGCGCTCGACCGCGATTTCTACGCGCTCGATACCCGCCGAGCCGTCGGCATCGCCGCGGTCGAAGATGAGCGGATCGACGCCCGCTACGACCTCGGCGAAGAAGTGGGCGAGTACGGGGTACGGCGTCGCTTTGCCAGCCTCTACGGGGGATGGTCGAAAGGTCTGGTCGACGGTGAAGTGCTGCGTTGGCGCATCGGCTACACCTTCGACGAGAGCCGTTTCGCAGCCGCCCCGGGCAGCGCGCTGCCGACGCCGCTGCCCGCCGACCGCAAACTCGCCTACCCGTGGCTCTCGGCGCAATGGTTGGAGGACGACTACCGTCAATTGCGCAACCGCGACCAGATCGAGCGCACCGAGGATTTCGCCTATGGTTGGCGTGCCTCGGCCCGCCTCGGGATCGCCTCCCCCACATTCGGCGCGGATCGCAGCGCCGTGCTGTTCGACGGACGGGTGTCGCGGGGGTTCGATCTCAGCTCGCGCAGCTCGATCCTTTTGGAGGCCACCCTGAACGGGCGCCACGAGGACGGCAGCTTCGTCGATGTACAGGCCGACGGCACACTGCGCTACTACCGGCGCCATTCGGAGCGGCGGCTCTCGTTCGCTGCGGTCGCTGTGACGCTCGGCCATGAGCTCGACGCCGATCGACAGGTGCTGATCGGCGGGGACAGCGGTCTTCGCGGCTACCCGCTTCGTTATCAGGCGGGTGAAGGGCGTTGGCTCGTGACGCTGGAGCAACGCTTCTATTCGGATTGGTACCCGTTCCGGTTGGTCAACGTCGGCGGTGCCGTGTTCGCCGATGTGGGTGGCGCTTTCGGTGACAACGCCTTCGGCAGCCGACCACAAGGCGCCTTGGCCGATGTCGGCTTCGGGCTCCGTCTCGGCAACAGCCGATCCGGTCTCGGCAACATGCTGCACATCGATCTCGCGTTTCCCTTGAACGGCGATCCGTCGATCAAGGATGTCCAGCTGTTGGTGGAGACCAAGCGCAGTTTTTGATCCCGTGCAGACCGATCCCGGGACAGGACGACGCTGTGCCATGATATCGGGCGCTATGTCCGCCGCTTGCGATCCCTCGACCGTCCCGACCCCCTCCCCCGTGCCGTCGCGCAGCGCGGGCTGTGTCGGCGGCCTGCACGAAGCCTGCGTCGGCGTCACCGACCTCGAAGAAGCGATCGCCGACTTCCGCGCCTGGGGTTGCCGACCGGGGCTGCGCGGACACCTCGATGCCGCAGCCTCTGCAGCGCTCTACGGACACGACTCGGCGTTGGAATCCGTGCAACTGCTACACGGCGACGCCGACCACGGTCTCGTACGCCTCATGAAATGGCAGAGGCCGCTCAACGATGGGGTCGGCCTGCGCCCGAACCTGCGGGGCGTCGGCTCGCGCTGGGGTGTGCGCGTCACCCAGAGCGTCCATGGCGTGCTCAACCACGCCGAACGCGCCCTGCAATCAGGGTCGCCGCTCGCCTTGTTGCCGCCACAGCTCGCGGTGATCGGCGAAGTCAGCGGCGAGCGCGCGGTGCAACCGTTCCGGGATCCCATCGTCGGCGTACGCGAGATGGTGCTCATCCAGCCGCACTATCGACAGGTCATCTTCGAGCGGTTCGGCTACGAGAGCCCGCTCTACGGACGGGTGGAGCCCGCCTCGTTGCTGCGCGCGAGCCAGCACACCCACGCCGGACTCATGGTCGCGAGCGACGATGAGCGCATCTTCGACTTCTACGAGACGGTGCTCGGATTGAAGCGCACCCATGAGGAGCGCGTGCCGTATGCGAACGCCACCGGCTCACGCAGCATCTTCGGTCTCGAACCCGACGAAGGCTTCCACATGGTGGACTTCGACGACCCACGCACCGGCGCATCACTCGGCGAACGGCGCTCCGGCAAACTCAAGTGCGTGCGCTTCACAGCCGACGCCCGGATGGAGGACCTGCGCGAGCTCGCACGCCCCGGCTGCCTCGGCTACAGCCTCTACACCTGGCGCGTCGGAGACTTGGGTCTGCTGCGGCGGACGCTCGCGGCGACGCCGGGTGTGGCAGGCATCGCGGCTGCGACGCTCGGGGAGATCTTGCCGGACGAATTCGGGCGGCCGAGCCTCGGGCTCAGGGCGCCGGACGGTTGTCCGTGGGTGCTGCAGCAGGCGCCGCAGGGATGGCCGGCAGCACCGTAGCCGCTTCGAGATACGCGATCAACGCGGCGCGGTCCGACGCGTTCTTGATGCCCGCGACAGCCATCGAGTTGCCGGGGACCATCCTGCCCGAGGATTCCAACCATCGATCCAACCGTGCGCGGTCCCACCGGAACGACTGCGCCTGCAAGGCCTCCGAGTAGCTGAAATCGGGCACCGAAGCCACTTCGCGTCCGAGCAGTCCGCCCAGATGCGGACCGATGAGCTCCGCTCCGCCAGGCTGCAACGCGTGACAGGCGCGGCATTGGAGGTAGAGCAGCCGACCGCGTTTCTCGTCTACTGCGGCGGCGGGATCGGCGACGGGAGCGGCGACGGGATCGGCCGACGCCACCGGCACGGTGAGCAACAGGACCGCCATCACGCCGAAGCGGACGCCGATCATGAGCGGACCCGCATCAAGCCCTCTTGGGCGATGCTCGCCACCAGACGACCGCTGCGGTCGAAGATGCTGCCGCGCGAGAAGCCACGCGCGCCCGAGGCGCTCGGGCTGTCCATCGAATACAGCAACCAATCATCGACACGGAAATCACGATGGAACCACATCGCGTGGTCGATGCTCGCCATGACCAGATCGTCGCTGCTGTATTGGATGGCATGCGGTCGCGTGGCGGTCCCGAGCAGGCTGAAATCCGAGATGTACGCGAGCAGACAGCGGTGCAGATGCGGGTCATCGGGCAATCGACCGGCGGTGCGCAACCAGATGTGCTGGACCGGCGGCGCAGGCTTCGGATCCAAGTAGTCGATGGGATCGACCGGACGGAGGTCGAACGGCCGCTCGCGCACCATGAAACGGCGGATCTTCTCGGGTAGGCGCTCGGCGATCTCGGCGGCCGGGCGGCTCCAATCAGGGAGCGTCTCGGGCATCGGTACTTGCGGCATCGCCGACTGGTGATCGAGACCGGGCTCCGGGACATGGAAAGACGAGGAGAAGGTGAAGATCGGATCGCCGTTCTGGATGGCGATGACACGCCGCGACGAGAAGGAGTGACCGTCGCGGCTGCGGTCGACCTGGTAGACGATGGGCCGGTTGAAGTCGCCGCGACGCAGGAAATAAGCGTGGAGCGAATGCACCTCGCGACCCGCATCGACCGTCGCGTAGGCTGCGGTGAGCGCCTGGCCGAGCACCTGCCCGCCGAAGACCTGTGGGCTGCCGATATCTCGGCTCTCGCCGCGGAAAAGATTGACCTCCAGCCGCTCGAGCTCGAATTGGCGCAGCAGATCCGACAACTGGCCGATCAAGATGCGGTGACCCCCAATCGCTTCTGCATCACCGGGCTGGTGGTCGTGTACTGCAGGAACTGTTTCTTTTCGGGATAGAGCCAGGCCTGGATGCCGAACGCCGCAAGCGCGGCCTCGTGGAAGCCCGACAGGATCAGTTTCTTCTTGCCGGGGTAGGTATTGATGTCGCCGACCGCGAAGATGCCGGGCACGCTGGTCTGGAACTTCTCGGTGTCGACCGTCAACGCCTTGCGCTCGAGCGCGAGCCCCCACTGCGCCACCGGCCCGAGCTTGGGATGCAGACCGAAGAAAGCGAACAGGTGATCGGCAGGCAGGTCATGCAGCAGCCCATCGGCCGCCTTCACGCGCACCCCGGTGAGCCGCTCGCCGTCCTCGATGAGCGTCTCGGCGAGCCCCTCGATGAAACGCACGCGACCCGCAGCCTCGAGTTCGCGCATGCGCGCGACGGATGCGGGCGCCGCGCGGAATTCGCTGCGACGATGCACCAAGGTGAGGGCGGGCGCGGTGCTGGCGAATTCATTGACCCAGTCGAGCGCGGAGTCACCGCCGCCGAACATCACGAGCCGTTGTGTCCGGTAGGCATCGGCACCCTTGATACGGTAGTGGATCTGCCGCCCCTCGTACCGCTCGCTACCCGCGACGCCGAGGCGACGCGGCTGGAACGAACCGACCCCGGCCGCGATCACGACCGCACCGGTGTCGAAACGGGTGCCCGTCGCCGTGACCACATCGAAACGCCGATCGGCGCGCGGCGTCAGTTCGACGACCTCTTGTCCGAGATGGAACACCGGCTCGAAGGGCTTGATCTGTTGCATCAAGCGATCGACGAGCTCTTGGGCACCGCAGACCGGCAGCGCCGGGATGTCGTAGATCGGCTTATCGGGGTAGAGCTCTGTGCACTGGCCGCCGGGTGCCGCGAGAGAATCGATGAGGTGGGCCTTGATGCCGAGCAATCCGAGCTCGAAGACCTGGAACAGGCCACAGGGTCCGGCACCGATGATCACGACCTCGGTCTGTAGGGTCTGGGACACGCACAACCTCGTCAGGGATCGTCGAGAAAGAGTAGATTTAGCAGGTAAATTCTAGCAGACACCCGTGCCCTGCACCGCCCCGGAGGCCCCCATGCCCACCAATGCCGACCTTGCTCGCCGCCGTGCGGCCGCCATCCCCCGGGGTGTCGGAAATTCCCTCCAGGTCTACGCCGAGCGCGCATCCAACGGCGAGATCTGGGATGTCGAGGGTCGCCGCTACATCGACTTCGGCTCGGGTATCGCCGTGCTCAATACCGGGCACCTGCACCCCAAGGTGCAAGGGGCCGTGGCGGCGCAGCTCGCACGGCTCTCGCACGCCTGCTTCCAGGTCACACCCTACGAGAACTATGTCGCCCTCGCCGAACGCCTGAACGATCTGGCGCCCGGGCCGGGACCCTGGAAGACGATCTTCCTCACGACCGGCGCCGAGGCGGTCGAGAACGCCGTGAAGATCGCGAGATACCATACCGGACGACCCGCGGTGATCGCGTTCGGTGGCGGTTTCCACGGCCGCACCCTCGCCTGCATCAGCCTCACCGGCAAGGTGCACCCCTACAAAGCAGGCTTCGGCCCGATGCTGCCCGACATCTACCACGCACCGTTCCCGATGGAGTACCACGGCATCAGCGTGGAGGCGTCGCTGGCGGCGATCGAACACCTCTTCAAGCACGATGTCGACGCGCAGCGTGTCGCCGCACTGATCATCGAACCGGTGCAGGGCGAAGGCGGCTTCTACATCGCGCCACCAGCGTTCCTGCGCGAGCTGCGTGCGCTCTGCGACCGCCACGGCATCCTGCTCATCGTCGACGAGGTGCAGAGCGGCTTCGCCCGCACCGGCAAGATGTTCGCGATCGAGCACTCCGGCGTGGTGCCCGACCTGATGACCGTCGCCAAAAGTCTTGCGGGGGGCGTACCGCTCTCCGCCGTGGTGGGCCGCGCCGACATCATGGACGCGCCGCTGCCGGGCGGTCTCGGCGGCACCTACGCAGGGTCGCCGCTCGGCTGCGCAGCGGCGCTCGCCGTGCTCGATGTGATCGAATCCGAAGGTCTTTGCGCGCGGGCTGAGCGGCAGGGCGCGATGCTGCGCGCGCGTCTGGAGGACATGCGCTCACGCTGGCCCTGCATCGGCGAGGTGCGCGGCCTCGGCGCGATGGTGGCGATGGAGTTGGTCCGCGATCGGCGTCCCGACTCACCCGACGCCGAGATCACGAAGGCGCTCGTCCAATCGGCAGGCCGACGCGGTCTGGTCCTGCTGTCCTGCGGGATCTATGGCAACGTGATCCGCTTCCTCGCGCCCTTGACCATCCCCGATGCGCAGTTGGCCGAAGGGCTCGCGATCCTCGAAGCCGCCCTCGAGGATGTCGCCGCGCGCTGAGCACGCCGCGGTCAGGCGCGGCCGGCGTTGGAATCGTTCGGGCTGTGGAAGTACTCGCTCTCTGCCGACAGGTCGCGGATCAAGCGCTGCAACTCGGCCATCCGGCCCTCGGCAGTGCTCACGGCGAGGCAATCGGTGCAGCGCGGGTCGGCGCAGGGCTGCCGGGCGTAGAGCCAGAATTGCACGGCACCGGCGAGCAAGCCATCGGAGACATCCCAAAGGTCGGCCGACTTGTCGCGGTCAGCCAAGGTGTTGCCGAGGTCCACGGCTTGGGTGAAGGCTGCGTCGAACGACGCGGTGGAGTCCTGCTCGGTAGGCATAACGGTAGTTTATCCGAAGGTCGGCACGCCACCCGACCCTCTCGAACAAAATTTTGTTGCAGTTGGCGATATCGTACAGGTTACCGATTCTTAATCCGAAGTGCGGCAAGGCGTCCATTAACATGTCAACGAATCATGACGACCGAAGAAACGCTATTGCAGCCCCGGGAAATCGAGATGCCGGCGGAGATCCTCGCGGAAGAGGCCTTGCGAGGCGGTTCGCTTGGGGCGATCGCGCCGCTGGCCGACGCACCCGGCGATGCCCGTCGGGCGATCGCATTCGTCGCCAGTCGCTACCCCGACAAGTTCCCGGCCAGTGCCGTCGCCACCCATTGCGGGCTCAGCCGTTTCCAGTTCAGCCGCGCCTTCCATGCGACCTTCCGCATCACTTTCCGCGAATATCTGTTGCGCTACCGCGTCCGGGCCGCCTGTCAGGCGTTGACCCGGGACCACGACTCCGTGACTGCGATCGCTTACGCGGTCGGGTTCCACGACGGGTCGTACTTCGCCCGGATGTTCCGCCGCTACATCGGCATGCTGCCCTCGCAGTATGCTCGGTGGCATGAACGACCGGACCGATCGACCGTCGCGCCCTGAGCATCGCCGCCTCGCTTGGCGGATCCCCCGTGCGGGGTCCCTGGCGAACCTGAGATTCGTCGAAGAGGACCTGCCCGCCCCCGCGCCGGGCGAGGTCCAGATCGATGTGGTCGCCGTCGGTCTCAACTTCGCCGACATCTTCGCCTGCCTCGGGCTGTACTCCGCCACGCCCGCCGGGTCGTTCGTGCCGGGACTGGAAGCCGCGGGCACGGTCCGCCGGGTGGGCGATGGCGTGACGCGCTGGCGTCCGGGCGACCGCGTGATCGTGCTCACCCGCTTCGGCGGCTATGCCAGCGCCCTCAATGTCGGCGAACAATATCTTTGGCCGTTGCCCGAGACCTGGTCGTTCGAGGACGGTGCGGCCTACCCGGTGCAGGCGCTGACGGCGTGGTACGGCTTGGTGGCGCTCGGCGGCGCGCGGCGCGGCAGCGTGGTCCTCGTGCAATCCGCCGCAGGCGGCGTCGGCCTCAACGCGCTGCAGGTGCTGCGCCAGCTCGGTGCGCAGCCGGTGGCGGTGGTGGGGCGCGAGTCGAAACGCGATTGGCTGGTGCGGGAACACGGCCTCGACCCCGCCTGCGTCGTGCTGCGGGGGCCCCACTTCGGTGCCGCCCTCGATGCGGCGCTGCGCCATCTCGACGCCGCAGCGTTCGATCTCGTCTTCGATGCGGTCTACGGCCCTTCGTTCCGGCCCGCTTTTGAGCGGCTCGCGCCGGAAGGTCGGCACCTGCTGTACGGCGCTGCCGATTTCATGGGTGAGGGTCGCCGCGCCAATCCGTTGCGGCTCGCCTGGCGCTGGTTGCGACGCCCACGGCTCGACCCGCTGGCCATGATCTCGCAGAACCGTGGTCTGCTCGCCTTCAACCTCATCTGGTTGTGGGGCGAGGCGGCACGCTTGCCCGACGCCCTGCGTGAGACGCTCGCGTTGATCCCGGATCCGCCGCACATCGGCGGTGCTTGGCCGTTCGCCGACGCCCACACCGCGCTCGCCGCGCTGCAATCGGGCGACACCACCGGCAAACTGGTGCTCCAGGTGGACAAGCCCGCGGTCGACAGCCCACGCAACGGTGCATCAGGCGAGGGGTCTGCGGCGGCAGCGCGCTAGAATGCAGCATGTCTGATCCGTCCTCTGCCGACCGTCCAAAAGCCAAGTCGGTCCGTCCGCTCGCTTCGCTGCTGCCCTTCCTCAAGCCCTACCGCAGCGTGCTCGCTTGGGCGATGGTCGCACTGCTGCTCGCCTCGGGGTCGATGCTCGCGCTGCCGGTCGCACTCAAGCATCTCGTCGATCGCGGGATGTCGGCCGGTGATGCCGACACCATCGACATCTACTTCATCACCTTCCTCGGCGTCGCGGTGCTCTTCGGCGCGTTCGCCGCCATGCGTTTCTATCTCGTCACCTGGCTGGGGGAGCGCGTGGTCGCGGACATCCGCGCGGCCGTCTACCGGAACATCGTCCGGATGGACCCGCAGTTCTTCGAGGTCACCCGCACCGGTGAGGTGCTCTCGCGTCTCACCACCGACACCACGCTCGTGCAATCGATCTCGGGCGTCGGCATCTCGATCGCGCTGCGCTCGACCATCAACCTCGCCGGCTCCATCGTGATGATGGGCGTGACCAACCTCAAACTGCTCGGGCTGATCCTGATCGCCATGCCGACCGTGATCGTGCCGGTCATCGCGCTCGGCCGGAAGCTGCGCAAGCTCTCGCGCAGCTCGCAGGACCGGATCGCCGATACCAGTGGCCTTGCGGGGGAGACCCTGAACGCGATCCAGACCGTGCAGGCGTTCACGCTCGAAGATCTCAACGTCCGGCGCTACGATCAAGCGGTCGAAGCCTCGTTCGACATCGCCGTGGTACGCACCCGGGTACGGGCTTGGCTGACCGCCCTTTCCACCACGCTGGTGGTCGCCGCCATCACCCTCGTGTTGTGGTTCGGCGCCCATCAGGTGCTGGCGGACAAGATGTCCGGAGGCGAACTCGTGCAGTTCCTGCTGTTCGCCGTCTACGCCGGCGTCGCCGCCGCCTCTTTGAGCGAGATGTGGAGCGAAGTGCAGCGTGCGGCAGGCGCCATGGAGCGCCTCGTCGAGCTGCACCACGCGACCCCGGCGATCCTCTCCCCGGCGGTACCGCAAGCCCTGCCCGCCGTCACGCCGGGCGCGGCCGCGGGCCGCGTGCGCTTCGAGGGAGTGCGTTTCCACTATCCCTCCCGTCCGGAGACCCCGGCGCTCGATGACTTCACGCTCGACATCGCGCCCGGGGAGACCGTCGCCTTCGTCGGCCCCTCGGGGGCGGGCAAGAGCACCACCTTCCAGCTGTTGCTGCGTTTCTACGATCCGCAACACGGTCGTGTGCTGCTCGATGGCATCGACATCGCCAGCGCCGATCTGCATGCCGTGCGCAGCCGTATCGGCCTCGTGCCGCAGGACACCGTGCTGTTCGGTGCGAGCGCCCGCGAGAACATCCGCTACGGACGGCCTGACGCCAGCGATGCCGAGGTCGAGGCCGCCGCCCAGGCCGCGGCGGCCGACGAGTTCATCCGCGCCCTGCCCGAGGGCTACGACAGTTTCTTAGGTGAGCGCGGCCTGCGGCTCTCCGGTGGCCAACGACAGCGCATCGCCATCGCCCGCGCGATCCTGCGCAACCCGCCGTTGCTGCTGCTCGATGAGGCCACCTCTGCGCTCGATGCCGAAAGCGAACGCGTGGTGCAAGAAGCGCTCGAACAGCTGATGCGCACCCGTACGACGATCATCATCGCGCACCGGCTCGCCACCGTGCTCAAGGCCGACCGGATCGTCGTCATGGACCAAGGTCGTATCGTCGCAAGCGGCACCCACGCCGATCTCATCGCCTCGAACCCCTTGTACGCGCGCCTCGCAGCGTTGCAGTTCAACGACCGCGGTACCGCGCTGCTGTAGCCCCGTATGCCACCGCGCAGCATCTTGTTCGACTTCGACGGGACCCTGATCGACTCGGCACCGGGCATCCTGGCCTCGTTCGAGGCCGCGCTGCGACAGACCGGCATCACACCGGCGGTCCCGCTCGTGGCCTCGCTGATCGGCCCGCCGCTGCCCGTGACCGCCGCAGCTTTGGTCGGTCGCGACGATCCGGTGGCGATCGATGCGCTCACCGCCGCGTTCCGCACCGACTACGACGAAGCAGGCTACCGCGCCACCGCGGTGTACGAGGGAATCCCGCAATTGCTGGATGGCCTCGCAGCAGCCGGTATCCCCTTGCGCATCGTCACCAACAAGCGCATCGCGCCGACCCGTCGCATCCTCGAACACCTCCGTTGGAACCGCTTCTTCACCGAAGTCCACGCGCTAGATGCCACGCAGCCTCCCGCTGCGCACAAGCCGGCGATGGTGGCAGCGGTGCTGCGCGGCGCCGCGCTGCAGCCGAAGGAGACCTGGATGGTCGGCGACTCCGCCGAAGACCGCCGCGCTGCCGAGGTCAACGGCCTACGGTTCTTCGCGGCGGCCTGGGGGTACGGCACCTGGGCGCCCGCGCCCGACACCCTCGCCCGTCCCCGGGCGTTGCTCGACGCG
>CALGVD010000123.1 GCA_937920275.1 uncultured Pseudomonadota bacterium | reverse complement strand
AGGTTGCGCGCGAGGTAGTCATGACCGGGGTGTACGGCCACCGAGTCCGGCAAGCGCGCGAACTGTCCGGCGAAGGTGTCGTAGAGCAGATCGGGGTCGCCGCCGTTGTGGCAGTTGCCGGCGCCGGCGTTGAAGAGCGTGTCGCCGCAGACCAGCGCGGGCCGGTCGCCGTGCGCTAGCAGGCAGACATGCGCGCGCGTGTGGCCTGGCGTATCGAGACACTCGAGTTCGACGCTGCGGCCGATGCGGATGATGTCGCCTTGGCCCACCGCCCGGTCGAGCGCGCTCAGCTTCGGCCCTGCGCCTGCATGCGCCAGCACCCTCGCGCCGGTGGCCGCGCGCAGCCCGTCGTTGCCGCCGATATGGTCGCCGTGCTCGTGGGTGTTGAGGATGTGGGTGATGGTCCAGCCGTGGCGCAGAGCGGCGGCGTGTACCGACTGCCAGTCGAGGGGGTCGACCGCCATGGCCTCGCCGGTCTCCCCGCAGGCGATGAGATAGTGGAAGTTGCGCCAGGCGTTCCCCGGCCAGATGCGCTCGATGATCATCACGGCTCCTGTTCCGGCCTTTCCCCGCAAGGCTCGTCGGGGTCCGGCGCAGCGGCGTCCGATCCTGCGGTGCTGCCCACGCGCACGCCGCGCCGGCGCAGCGCCTCGCGCAGTATGTACTCGACTTGGCCGTTCACGCTGCGAAGGTCGTCCGCCGCCCAGCGCTCGAGCTCGCGCCAGAGCGCCGGGTCGATCCGCATCAGGAATGATTTGCGCTCGGCCACCGCGCGTCAGCCGTAGAGCGTGCCGGTGTTGATCACGGGCTTGGCCTCCGAGTCTCCGCACAGCACGACCATCAGGTTGCTCACCATCGCCGCCTTGCGTTCGGCATCGAGCTCGACGACACCGCGGCGCGACAACTCCGTCAACGCCATGTCCACCATGCTGACCGCGCCCTGCACGATCATCTGGCGTGCGGCGAGCACGGCCTCGGCCTGCTGGCGCCGCAGCATCGCCTGCGCGACCTCCGGCGCATAGGCGAGGTGCGTGAGGCGCGCTTCCTCGACCACCACGCCGGCGGGCGCGAGGCGGGTCTGCAGTTCGACCTGAAGCGCCTCCGACACTTCATCCACGCCGCTGCGCAGCGTGATCTCGTGCTCCTCGCCGTGGTCGTAGGCGTACTGGCTGCCGAGATGGCGTACGGCCGACTCGGACTGGATGTGCACATACTCTTCGTAGTCGTCGACGTCGAACATCGCCTGCGCGGTGTCCTGCACGCGCCAGACCACCACGGCGGCGATCTCGATCGGGTTGCCCTTCTTATCGTTGACCTTGAGGCGCTCGCCGTTGAGGTTGCGCGAGCGCAGCGAGATCTTCATGCGCGGATTCTTCTTCGGCGTCACCGTGGTCTTGCCGCCTTCGGTGACGGTGGCGTGGACGTTGGCGCCGTTCGAGTAGAACGGGTTGCCGAAGTGGAAGCCTTCCTTGCGTACGGTGCCCTTGTAGTCGCCGAACAGCACCAGCACCCGCGCCTCGTTGGGCTGTAGCGTGAAGAAGCCGGTG
The DNA here is from genome assembly GCA_937920275.1 of uncultured Pseudomonadota bacterium. Classification (GTDB taxonomy): domain Bacteria; phylum Pseudomonadota; class Gammaproteobacteria; order Steroidobacterales; family Steroidobacteraceae; genus UBA964. The sequence goes on along the minus strand of CALGVD010000123.1, from coordinate 65,278 downwards.
AGTGAGATGAAGAACAAAACCAGGAGCACGATGCCGAGGACCACGAGCGACGGGGCGCCGTTCGAGGCGCCGTAGATCGTGGCGGCGAGGCCTGCGACGAGCGCCGCGATGGCGACGGGCAGCATCAGCCAACCGCTGGCGACGAGGGTCTCGCGTTCGCGGCGAGCGGGGCGGGGGTTGTGATCGGTCATGAGGAGGCTCCTGTGGCGGTGCGGCAGCGGGCGGGGCGTACTGGGTAGGAAGATACTATAGTGATATCAAAAAGAAATCAATCGGCGCCCCTCGGCTGGAGGGCCGCTGAGAAAAAATCTCTAAGCCCGTGAATTTTCACAGGCGCTATTTCACTTAGACGGCGTGTACGATTCAAACGGGGGGCGGAGTACATTCGATGTCCAGTTCGAACGGAGCCATGGAATCGGTTCCGGCGTTGGCGGCTGTTGCCCCTGCGTCGGCCGTCGTCAATACCCTCACCTCGCGGGCGGCGTGGCAGCAAGCCCGTGATGCCTGTACGCGCGACCCCGGTGCCTACCACGCTGAACACGCGCGCCGCGATCTGCACTGGTTCGAACCGACCGTCGGGCCCCACGGCGCCTGGCTGTCTTTTGACGCCGCCGAAGGCCAATGGCGAGGGTGGGATGCGAAGACCGCGGCTCAGGTCGCGCCTGTCCTCGCGCCGGACTACGCCCCTTGGCGCACCGCGCTCGACACGAGCGACGCGCCCTTCTACCGCTGGTTCGACGGCGCACTCACCAACGCCTGCTTCAATGAAATAGATCGGCATGTGCTCGCCGGGCACGGCGAGGAGACCGCGTTCTTCTTCGAGGGTGATCGCTGGGACCAGTCCCTCGACGGCGGCCGCGGCGGCCCGGTGACCTCGTTCGGCGTGTCGCGCCGTCGGCTGCTGCTCGAGACGGTGCGTTGCGCGCTCGCGCTGCGGCGTCTCGGTCTCGCGATCGGCGACCGCGTCGCCATCAACATGCCGAACATCCCGGAGCAGCTCTACTGGACGGAAGCCTGCAAGCGGCTCGGCCTCGTCTACACGCCGGTGTTCGGCGGCTTCAGCGACAAGACGCTCTCCGACCGCATCCATAACGCCGGTGCGCGCGTGGTGATCACCGCTGACGGCGGCTACCGCAACGCCCAGGTCGTGGCGTTCAAAGAAGCCTATACGGATCCTGCACTCGACGGCTATGTGCCGGCCGAAACCGCGGTCGACGCTGTGGCCGGCGCCTTGACCACGCTCGGGCTCGCCCCGGCGCAGGCCGAGGCGATCCTCGCCGGCGCCCGTGCCGCCACCGCGAACGAGATCACGCTCGAGCGCTCGGATGTCATGCGCGGCGTCGGCCGCGCGCTCGAGGCGCAGGCCGGCATCGGCTCCGCCGAGGCGAGCCGCATCCGCACCGCCATCGCTTCGGCGCTGGTGACCGTGCCACCGCGGATCGACACCGTCATCGTGGTGCGCCACGCAGCGCTGCCCGGGCTGCTGTGGCGGCCAGAGCGGGACCGCTGGGGTCACGAACTCACCGATGCCGCCACCCTCGAGATCCTCGCTGCGGCGCGGGCTGCCGGTTTCGCCGTGGATTCCGAGGACGCGTTGCTCGCACTGCCTGACGCCTCGCTGGTCGCGGCGCTGTGGGCTGCGGTGCCGCCGGAGCCGCTCGATGCCGAGTTCCCGCTGTTCTTCATCTACACCTCGGGTTCGACGGGCAAGCCCAAGGGCGTGGTGCATGTGCACGGCGGCTGGGCTGCGGGTGTCGCGCACACCATGCGCGTCGCCTTCGACGCCCGTCCGGGCGATGTCATGTATGTCGTCGCCGACCCGGGCTGGATCACCGGCCAGAGCTACATGTACTGCGGTGCGCTCACCACGCGCGTGACCACCGTCATCGCCGAGGGTGCGCCGGTGTTCCCCGGCGCGGGGCGCTTCGCCAGCATCATCGAGCGCTACAAGGTCAATATATTCAAAGCCGGCGTCACCTTCCTCAAGACCGTGATGACCGATCCCCAGAACGTCGAAGATGTGCGCGCCTACTCGCGCAGCTCTTTGCGCGTCGCGACCTTCTGCGCCGAGCCGACCTCGCCGGTGGTGCAGCAGTTCGGCATGGAGCTCGTGACCCCCTGGTACATCAACGCCTACTGGGCGACCGAGCACGGCGGCATCGTCTGGACGCACCACTTCGGCAACGGCGACTTCCCGTTGCGCGCCGACGCGCACACCTACCCGCTGCCCTGGATCGCAGGCGATGTCTGGGTCGCCGACGGCGAACCTGATGCTGCGGGCTCCGTCGTGGCCCGTCCGGTCGAGGTCGGCGAGAAGGGCGAGATCGTGATCGCTGCGCCGTTCCCCTATCTTTGCCGCACCATCTGGGGCGATGAGGGTGGATTCCGCGTCGAGGGGCGTCGGATCGCGCGCAGCTGGCGCGGCGACTTCGAGCGCTACCGCAAGACCTACTGGACACGCTGGCAAGGCCGGCTCGCCTACACGCAGGGCGACTTCGCCGTGAAGTATCCCGATGGCGGCTTCTCGCTGCACGGTCGCTCCGACGATGTCATCAATGTCTCCGGTCACCGCCTCGGCACCGAAGAGATCGAAGGCGCGATCCTTCGCGACAAGCAGGTCACCCCGGATTCGCCGGTCGGCAACGTGATCGTGGTCGGCGCGCCCCACGCGCAGAAAGGGCTCACGCCGCTCGCCTTCGTGCGTCCCGCGCCAGGCCGCAAGCTCGCCGCCGAGGACCGACGACGGCTCATCGAGATCGTGCGCCAGGAAAAAGGCCAGGTCGCGGTCCCCGAAGATTTCATCGAGGTCGCGCAGTTCCCGGAGACCCGCAGCGGCAAGTACATGCGGCGCATGGTGCGCGCGCTGGTCGAAGGGCAGGATGTGGGCGACACCTCGACGCTGCGAAACCCTGAATCGATCGGCGAACTGCGCCGCGCCATCGATGAGTGGCAGGAGCGCCAACGCGTCGCCGACGAGCAGCGCCTGTTCGAGGATTTCCGCTACTTCCGCATCCATTACCACGCGCTCGGGCCGCCGCGCCGCCGTCGCAGCGCCCGTGCGCCCGACCGCATCGCCTTGGTGACGGTCACCAACCCGCCGGTCAACGCCCTCAACGAGCGCGCGCTCGACGAGCTCAACATCGTCATCGACCACGTCTCGCGGCGCGACGATGTGAAGGCGGTGGTGTTCACGGGTCAAGGTTCAGCGGCGTTCGTCGCCGGCGCCGACATCCGTCAGCTGCTCGAGGATGTGCACACGCTCGAGGAGGCGTTGCCGCTGCCGAACAACGCGCACCTCGCGTTCCGCAAGATCGAGGCGATGGACAAGCCCGCCATCGCCGCCATCAACGGCGTCGCGCTCGGCGGTGGCATGGAGTTCGCGATGGCCTGCCACGTCCGCGTGGCCGAGCCGCTCGCGAGCTTCGGACAGCCCGAGGTGAGGTTGAACCTGTTGCCGGGCTATGGTGGTACCCAAAGATTGCCGCGGCTGCTCGAAGAGGCCGGACATGCCGCGCCGCTCGCCCGCGCGCTCGAGATCATCATGGGCGGGCGCACGGTCACGGCGGAGGAGATGCGCGCCGATGGTCTGCTGCACGCCTTGGCGGGCAGCGGTACGGAGGGCGCACACCCGGGCGAGGATGTGGTGTCGCTCGCCACGCGCCTCGCGGCGGGATTCGTCGCTGCCCCTTCAGGACGCAACCTCGTCGCGCGCGCGTTCGCGGCACGCAAGGCCGCGAACATCGCCTGGCAGCGACCGGGGCGCGACGCACTCGAGGCGACGCTGCAGAGACCGGAGGTGGTCCGGTTGCTGGCGCAAGCCGAGCGCGTCGGCCGTGGGCCGACCTCGGCGCGGATCCTCGATGCCGTGCGCACCGGCTGGGAGCAGGGGTTCTCAGCGGGACTGGCGCGCGAGGCGCAGTTGTTCGCCGAGGCGGTGATCGATCCGCAAGGCGGAAAGGCTGGGATCCAGGCTTTCCTCGACAAGCGCAGCGCACCCTTGCCGGTGCGGAGCACGACCGACCCGTCGATCGATGACGAGCGTGCCATCGCAGCGATGGTGCGCCGGGGCGAGCTGCTGCCGGTCGGCGCAGCGTTCTTCCCCGGACTCACGCCACTGCCCAGTTGGCAGTACGGTCACGCCGTCATACGCGACCCGGCGACCGGCGCGCCGGCGCACGGCCTGCCGAAGGACTCGGAGCGCGAGATCCTGTTGCCGGTCCCGCATCCGGAGCCGAACGAGGCACTGGTCTATGTGCTCGCCTCCGAGGTCAACTTCAATGATATCTGGGCGCTCACCGGTATCCCGGTGTCGCCGTTCGAGAACCACGACCTCGACCATCAGGTGACCGGGTCGGGCGGCGTCGCCCTCGTGGCGGCGGTCGGCAGCGAAGTGAAGCGCGAGGGCCGCATCAAGGTGGGCGACCTTGTCACGGTCTACTCGGGTCAGAGCGACCTGCTCTCGCCGCTCGCTGCACGCGACCCGATGTACGCCGGGTTCTCGATCCAGGGCTACGAGACCGACACCGGCAGCCATCAGCAGTTCCTCGTCGCACAGGGGCCGCAGCTGCATCCTTTGCCGCCAGACCTCACGCTCGAAGCGGCCGGTTCTTATGTCCTCAACTTGGGTACGGTGGTGCGCGCGCTGTTCACCACGCTACGCATCCGTTCGGGCAAGACGCTCTTCGTCGAAGGCGCCGCGACCGGCACCGGATTCGAGGCGCTCAAGAGCGGCGCCCGCAACGGTCTCGCTGCGGTCGGGCTCGTCTCGAGCCCCGAGCGTGCAGCGTTCATCCGGCGCCATGGCGCGACCGGCGCGCTCGATCGGCGCGATCCGCGCTGGGCCGCAGCGTTCACGCCGGTACCGGCATCACCCGAGGCGATCGCGGCCTGGGAACGCGCCGGTGAGCCGCTGCTCGCCGAGATGCGTGCGCAGACCGGCGGCCGTCTCGCGGACTACGCGGTCTCGCACGCCGGACAGGAATCCTTCCCGCGCTCGTTCCAGCTGCTTGCCGAGCACGGCACGCTGACGTTCTACGGCGCGACCAGCGGCTACTGGTTCTCGTTCGCCGGTAAGCCGGGCGAAGTGTCGCCCGAAGAGATGCTGCGCCGCGCGGGCCTGCGGGCAGGTGAGGCGGTGTTGCTCTATTACGGTGTCGTCCCCGGTGATGACGGCCGCACGGGCGTCGGTCACGGTGCGTTGCTCGACCCCGTGGGTCTCGAGGCCATCGAAGCGGTGCGTGCCGCTGGCGGTCGGCTCGTCGTGGCGACCCTGAGCGATGCGCAACGCGAGTTCGTGCAGTCGCTCGGCTTCGGTGATGCGGTGCGCGGCGTGGTGTCGCTCGAGGAGATCCGCCGCAAGGAAGGCGCGGACTTCGATTGGCCGGAGGCGTTGCCCGCGATGCCGGACGCGAAACGCGAGACCGGTCGGTTCAAAGAATCGGTCCGGCAGTTCCAGGACCGGACGATGAAGCCGCTGGGCAGTGCGGTCGGTCGTTGGTTGCGCTCCGCCGACAATCCGCGCGGCTATCCGGACCTCGTGGTCGAGCGTGCGGGTCACGATGCGCTCGCCGCCTCGACCTCTTTGGTGAAGCCGTTCACCGGACGGGTGGTGTACTGCGAGTCGATGCAGGGCCGACGCTACACCTTCTATGCACCGCAGGTCTGGATGCGGCAACGGCGCATCTTGATGCCGACGGCGACCATCGCGGGCACCCACCTCTGCAACGCCTACGAAGTCGCGCGCATGAACGACATGATCGCCGCCGGACAGCTCGAGGTCAGCCCGCCGACGATGGTGCCTTGGGAGGCGCTCCCGCAGGCGCATCAATCGATGTGGGACAACACCCACGCGGGCGCCAACTATGTGGTCAACCATGCCTTGCCGCGCGCCGGTTTGCGCAGCCGTGACGAACTTTTCCAGGAATGGGGAGCCCGCCCGTGAGTCCTGCCGCCAAAAAGACCGCCGCCAAGAAGACTGCCACAAAGAAACCGGTCGCAAAGAAGACCGCTGCCCGAACCGTCACGGCGGTCCTGCGCCCCGGCCGTCTCATCGGCAAGGTCGCGATCGTCACCGGTGCTGCAGGCGGCATCGGTCAGGTGATCGCGCGCCGCTATCTCGAGGAGGGTGCCAAGGTCGTGCTCACCGGCCGCAACCGCGAGAAACTCGACGCCCTGCGCGTGTCCTTGCTGGCGGCGACGGCTGCGCCCGCTGCGGATGTGATGACGCTTGCGTTCGACGCCGCCGATCCGGGGCAGGCGCGTTTCGGCGTCGAAGCGGTCATGCGCGAGTACGGCCGCATCGATATCCTCGTCAACAACGCCGGATCCGCGGGTCCCAAGCAGCCGATCTTCGAGCAGCCGCTGACGCGCGAGGAACTCGAGGCGCAGCGCGCCGCTGGGTCCACCGACACCGAGACGGTGCGCGATGCCGCCGGCAACCTGCTCGGTCTCGCCTGGAACATGGTGCGTGCCGTCGCGCCGCACCTCGGTCGCGGCTCGAGCATCATCAACGTCTCGACCATCTTCTCGCGGACCAAGTACTACGGCCGGTCGGCCTATGTGATGCCCAAGGCTGCGCTCAGCGCGCTCTCCAAGCAGCTCGCGCTGCAGCTCGGCGCCAAGGGCATCCGCGTCAACACGGTGTATCCGGGCCCCATCGAAGGCCCGCGCATCCGTAATGTGTTCAGCGCCATGGACAAGGTGCGCAACACGCCGCAGGGCACCACCACCAACGACTTCCTCTCGGTGATGGCGCTGTCGCGGCGTGATGAGACCTCGGGCGAGGACTACACCTTCCCGACCATCGACGATGTCGCCAACTCCATCGTGTTCCTCGGCAGCGACGAGTCGCGCGCCTTCAGCGCGCAGGGCTTCGAGGTCACCAACGGCATGCAGGTGCCGCATGAGTCGCGTTCCACCTGGGCGTCGCGTCCGGAGCTGCGCACCGTCGACGGCACCGGTTCAACGGTGCTGGTCGCCGCGGGCGACCAGGTCGCTGATGCGCTCGCCATCGCGCGTGCGCAAGCGGGCTGCGGCGCGCAGGTCATCCTCGGTCTCGGGTCCGAGGAGGCCGTCGAGGCGGCGCGTGCGGGATTGCGTGACAGCGAGGCCGATGCACGCATCCGGCCCGAACTCTTCGACCGTCGTCGTCCGGAGACGCTCGTCAACGCGCTGCAGACCATCACCCAAGATCAGCCGCTGCACGGCGCGATCGTGTTGCCCGCCTTCGGGACCTGGCGCTTCCATGCGCCGCTCGCCGAGGCCAGCGATGCCGATGTCGACGCCTTCCTCGGCGCCGAGCTCACGGGCGGGCTGGCCGTGGCGCGTGCGCTGTCCCGTCTCTGGCGCGAGCGCTCAACGCCCGATGCCTGGCTGCGGGTGATCTTCCTGTCGAACGGCTCGGATGGCGCAGGTAACGTCTACGCCGATATCCTGCGCGCCGGGCTCGAGCAGCTGATCCGCGTCTGGCGCGATGAGAGCGAAGTGCAGTGGCGCGCCGGTGTGCGGCCGGTCGCCACTTGGTCGAACCAGGTCGTGCGCTGGGGTAACGAAGAGGACCACAGCCTCGCCTTCGCCGCGAACCAGGGCGCACGCCTGCTCTTCACCAAGCGCCGCGTGCCGCAGATCAACCTCTATGTCCCCGCCACACTGGTCGATGCGACCGGCTCGACGCGGCCGGACTTCGGCTGGATCGAATCCTTGATGGGCCTGCATCTCGGCAAGTGCGTGTTGGTGACGGGCGGATCCGCCGGCATCGGCGGCCAGCTCGCGAGGCTGCTCGCGGTGTCGGGGGCGCGCGTGATGCTGGCCGCACGCCGTGAAGGGCCGCTCAAGTCGCTGCGCGACGAGATCGTGCACGAGCTCGAAGAGATCGGCTACAACCGTCCGAAGGAGCGCGTGCGCCTGCTCGCCGACATCGATGTCGCCGATGAAGCCGCCCTCGGCAAGGCGGTCTCCGAGACGCTCCGGGCGTTTGGCCGTATCGACTACCTCATCAACAATGCGGGCGTCGCCGGCGCCGAGCAGATGGCGGTGGACATCCAGCCTAGCGACTGGCGGAACACCTTGAACGCCAACCTGACCTCCAATTATTCCTTGATCGAGAAGGTCGTGCCGCTCATGAAGCGGCAAGGCTCCGGCTATATCCTCAATGTCAGCTCCTATTTCGGCGGCGAGAAATACATCGCGGTCCCGTACCCGAACCGCTCGGATTACGCGGTCTCCAAAGCAGGTCAACGCGCGCTGGTCGAGAACCTCGCGCGCTTCGTCGGACCCGAGATCCAGATCAACGCCATCGCGCCGGGTCCGGTCGAGGGCCAACGCCTGAAGGGCAAGGACGGCAAAGCCGGGCTCTTCGGCCGTCGCGCCAAGCTGATCCTCGAGAACAAGCGCTTGAACCTCGTGCATGACGCGGTGCTGCGCACCCTCGCCGAAGGGGGGCTTCTCGATGACGTGCTCGCCGCGCTCGAGCCCAATGATGTCGGGCTGTTGCAAGCCCCGCATGTGCCGGCGCCGCTGCGTGCGGCGGGCGTGCAGATCCGCGGTGCGGTGCATCACCTGGAGGAGGCCGCGCACTCGTCTTTGAAGCATGTGTTGACGCGGGTGATGGCGATGCGTTTGATCGCCCGCCTGCGAAACGGCTGCGTGCTGCTCGATCCCGAGGCCTGCGAGCGGGCTGAGGCTTGGGTCATGCGCTTGCCTGAGCCTGCGGAGCCGTTCGTCGATCCCTTGCGCATCGACGAGGACGCCGGTCGCATCCGTGACGGTGTGCTCGGTATGTTGCATCTGCATCGCATGCCGACCGAGATCGATGTCGCGCTCGCCACCGTGTTCTTCATGGCGGACCGCGCGATCTCCGGCGAGACCTTCGAGCCCTCGGGTGGCCTGCAGCAGGAGCGCACCATCACCGAGCGAGAGCTCTTCGGTCGGGCCAAGTCCGAGCGCGTGCAGCGCATGGAAGGCGAGACGGTCTGGCTGATCGGCGAGCATATGGTCGAGCCGCTCGTCGCCGTCGCGCGGCTGTTCCTTGCGGAGGCCCATGTGGGCAGCATCGTCACGCTCACCCGCACCGCGGAGGCCGGTGAAAAGATCCGCACCCTGCTCGGCCGCGCGCTGGGCCACGATCGCGTGTCCTACCGGACCGTGGGGGATGATGGCCTGGAGGCCAGCATGGACGCGGCCTACGCCGAGGGCGGTGCGCCCGCCGCAGTCATCTCGACGCCGCTTGCGCCGATCCCACAGGCCTTGTTCGGCGTCGCCGGCAAGGACCACCTCGATGCGACCGGATTTGCCGAACTGGTCGAGACCAACTTGACGCACCACTTCCGCGTCGCGCGCAAGGTCTCCCTGTTCAAGGGTGCACGACTGATCCTGGTGTCGCCCGATGTGCCGGTGGGCGGCACGCTGCCGCAGTTCGCCATGGCGAACTTCGTCAAGACCACGCTGCACGCCTTCACCGCGACCCTCGGTGTCGAGAACGAGCGGCTGCCGACCGGGGTCCCTGTGAACCAGGTCAACCTGACGCGGCGTATGCGCAGCGAGGAACCGCGCGATGCCGCCGAGCAGGTCGAGGAGTACCAACGCTTCGCGCATGCGGTGCTGCTGGCTGCGGCGCCGATCGTCGAGGCTCAGGAGAGCCGCTACCGCGCACGGATCTACCGCGGCCTCGCGATCACGGTCTGACGGGGCGATCGGCGGTATCATCGTCGCATGCGTCTCGAAGTCGTCCCGGTCACGCCGTTCCAGCAGAACTGCTCGGTGCTGTGGTGTGAGGCCACCCGCCGGGCGGCGGTGGTCGATCCGGGAGGCGAGATCGACCGTCTGCTCGCGGTGGTGGCGAAGCATGGGCTGACGCTCGAGAAGATCCTCATCACCCATGCGCACCTCGATCACGCAGGCGGCACCGCCGAGCTCGCCCGTCGCAGCGCGGTGCCCATCGAGGGTCCGCAGCAGGGCGATCAGTTCTGGATCGAGCAGATGCCGGCCCAAGCCCGGATGTTCGGCTTTCCGCCGAGCGAGGCGTTCGTCCCGGATCGTTGGCTGCAGCACGGCGATCGGGTGACGGTGGGTGCACTCGAGTTCGAGGTCCTGCATTGTCCGGGTCATACGCCCGGTCATGTAGTGTTCTTCCAGCGCGAGGCGCACTACGCGATCGTCGGCGATGTGATCTTCGCCGGCTCGATCGGCCGTACGGATTTTCCGCGCGGCGACCACGCACAATTATTGGCCTCGATCCGTGAGCGCTTGTTCCCGCTCGGCGATGACATCACATTCTTGCCGGGCCATGGGCCCGAGTCGACCTTCGGCGAGGAACGCCGCCATAACCCGTTCGTCGCCGATCACCTGTTCGCGCGCCGTTGAGCGCCACACCGGTCCGCGAGGGAGTCCCGCGATGTCGAATACACGATCTTTGGTCACCGCGATCACCGCGCTCTGTCTCGCGGGCTGCAGCGCATCGTCGTCCGTGGTGCCGATCGAGCGTACGGGGGTCGATGTCGTCGAACTGTCGGTGTCGGAGGCCGCTGAACGGCTCGCCGACGGACGGTTGACATCGGTCGAGCTGACGCGCGCTTACCTTGCGCGCATCGCTGCGGTGGATGACGACGGGCCGACCCTCGATGCAGTGATCGAACTCGATGCGGCCGCGCTGGCCGTGGCCGCGGAGCGTGATCGAGAGCGGGCCGCCGGCGAGGTCCGTGGACCGCTGCACGGCATCCCGGTACTCCTCAAGGACAACATCGACGTCGTCGGCCTCGTCAACTCGGCGGGGTCCTTGGCGCTCGCCGAGCACCGCCCGAAGACCGATGCGTTCCTCGTCAAGCGCCTGCGGCAGGCAGGTGCGGTGATCCTCGGCAAGACGAACCTCTCGGAGTGGGCCAACTTCCGCTCTGATCACTCGATCTCCGGTTGGAGTTCCCGGGGTGGTCAGACCCGTAATCCGTATGTGCTGGACCGTAATCCTTGCGGCTCGAGTTCGGGGACGGGGTCCGCGATCGCGGCGAGCCTCGCCGCTGTCGGCGTGGGCACCGAGACCGACGGCAGCATCATCTGTCCTGCTGCAGTGGCGGGGCTGGTCGGACTGAAGCCCACGGTCGGCGTGGTGAGTCGTCGCGGCATCATCCCGATCTCCGTGTCGCAGGACACAGCGGGGCCGATGGGTCGCAGCGTGCGCGATGTGGCGCTGCTGATGGATGCATTGGCGGGCGTGGACCTCGCCGATCCAGCCGGTGCAGCGGCGCAGGGTCGCATCGCCGCCGATCATGGTTCGGGGCTGACGGCCGATGCGCTGCGCGGACGCCGCATCGGCGTGCTGCGTCAGGCGATGGGCTTCCATCCCGGTGTCGATGCGGCGATGGACCGCTCGATCGAGTTGCTGCGGGCGGCAGGTGCCGAGGTGGTCGATGCCAACGTCGAGGGCTACCGCAGCTGGAGTGCCCATGAGTTCGAGGTGCTCCTGTACGAGTTCAAGCACGGGCTGGACGATTATCTGCGCGAGAGCGGCGCGCCGATCGGCTCGCTCGCTGCGCTCATAGAGTGGAATGAACGCCATCGGTCGACTGTGATGTCGCTCTTCAGCCAAGAGACCTTTGAGAAGGCACAGGCCAAGGGGCCGCTCACTGAGCCGGTGTATCTGCAGGCCAAGGAATCCGCACGGCGTCTGGCGGGCGAATCGGGCCTACTGAAGACGCTCGATGGCGCCCGGCTCGACATGCTCATCGCGCCGAGCACGGCGCCCGCTTGGATCATCGATCCGGTGCTCGGGGATCATTTCTTGGGCGCAGGCTACGGGATGGCGGCAGTGGCGGGTACGCCAAGCCTGACGGTGCCGATGGGCGAAGTGAGCGGACTACCGGTGGGGCTGACCTTCATGGCCCGTGCCTATGCGGAGGCGGACCTGCTCGCGTGGGGCTACGCCTTCGAGCAGGCGTCCCGTTCGCGACGGGCGCCGACCTATCGCTCGACTGTTCCCCTGAAACCGCAGGTCGAAGCCGTAGATCAGGGGCCGTAGATCAGGGGCCGTAGATCTGCGGGCCGGTGCCGGGCAGCGGCGGTGTCGGTAGCTGTGTGGTCGGGATGTAGTGATCGAGCAGCAACGCCGCGAACAGCCACATCAGGTACGTGATCGAATAGCGGAACACCTGCATCGGCAGTTCGATGCGGTCGGTGAACTTGAGCGCGAGCGCGAAGTAGAGGAAGCGTGCGTTCAGGACCAGCGCTGCGGCGAGATAGACGAGCCCGCTCATGTGCGTCACCCAGGGCATGAGCGTCACCAGCACCAGCAACACCGTGTAGAGCAGCACTTGCAGACGGGTGTAGGGCACGCCGTGGGTCACCGGCAGCATCGGGATGCCGGCGCGCGCGTACTCGTCCTTGCGGGCGATGGCGAGCGCCCAAAAATGCGGCGGCGTCCAGATGAAGATGATGAGGAACAACAGCAGCGCGTTCGGTTCGATGGAGTTGGTGACCGCCGCCCAGCCGAGTACCGGGGGTGCAGCGCCCGCCGCGCCGCCGATCACGATGTTCTGCGAGGTCGCGCGCTTGAGGAACACGGTGTAGATGACGGCATAGCCGATCAGCGAGGCGAAGGTCAGCACCGCGGTGAGCGGGTTCACGAGCCACCACAGCACGAGCATCGACGACACGCCGAGCACGCCGGCGAACACCAGCGCTTGGTAGGCCTCGAGACCGCCGGTCGGCAACGGCCGGCCACGGGTACGCGACATCTGTTCGTCGATCTTGCGGTCGAGCACGTGGTTGATGGTCGCCGCGCAACCCGCCGCGAGCGCGATGCCGAGATTGCCCCACACCAATGCTGCGAACGGTGGCCAACCCGGGCTCGCGAGCAGGGTGCCGACGATCGCCGTGAAGACGATGAGCGCGACGACTTTGGGCTTGGTCAGTTCGAGGTAGAGCCGCCAGCGCGCCGGTCCGCGACCGCTGACCGGCTCGGCGGCGGCTGCAACGGGTCCCGGCAGAGGGTGGTCATCGTCGGCCATGGATCATGCCTCGCGCAGTCGGCGGTTGAGCACCAGCATCGCGAGCAACAGCAGTGCGGCCCCCGCATTGTGTGCGGTGGCGAGCCACAGCGGGAACGCCTTGAGGATCATGGCGAAAGCGATCCACAGTTGCAGTGCCAAGGCGCCCACGGCCCAATATCCGGCGTTGCGCACCAGCGTCGTCGGTGCGCGGCGGATCGCGAGCCATGCCGCGAACAGCACGGCGAGGGTCGCGATGATCGCGCCCAAGCGGTGCGTGAAGTGGATCGCGACGCGTGCGGGATGCTCGAGCACGCCACCGGTGTAGTTGATGTCGAGGCCGCGCCAGAGCACGAACGCATCCTTGTAATCCATGCCCTCCGGCCACCATTGGCCTTGGCAGGTCGGCAGGTCCGGACAGGCGACCGCAGCATAGTTGGTGCTGGTCCAGCCGCCGAGCAAGGTCTGCAGACCGACCACGACGGTCGCCGCTATGGCCGCGGTCCGCGCGCGATCGAGCGCGGCGATGCGCGTCGCGCCCGGAACGGGCTGTACGACGCGGGTGGTTCGGCGCATCGAGAGCCAGAGCCAGAACAGCAGCGACAGGGTCGTGAGTCCACCGGCCAGATGCAGCACGACCACCAAGGGTTTCACCAGCCACCAGACCGTGAACGCACCGAGCGTCCCTTGGAAGACCACGGTGGCGAGCAGCACGACGGCATAGACCACGCTCATCGGTTTTTCGCGGCGGTAGGCGATGGCGATCGCGGTGATCAGCACGATGAGGAGGCCGAGCGCGGTCGCGGCGTAGCGGTGGATCATCTCGCGCCACGCCTTGCCGGAGTCGTAGTCCCAACCGGGTGAGAAGGACTCGATCTTGCCGTCGTTCTTTTCGGCGCCTGCCGGCGTGACATGGCCATAGCAGCCCGGCCAGTCGGGACAACCGAGACCGGCATCGGTGAGCCGCACCCAAGCGCCGAGGATGATGACGGTGAGGCACAGCAGCACGCTGCCGAAGGCGAGGCGACGCAGGGCCACAGCGCCAGAGGGCGGCACGGATGCAGGGAGAGCGGTCTTAGGGAGGGGGTCTGGCATGGTGATCAACCGGTCCGATAAAGCTTCAGCAATTTTTTGAGGTCGTCCTTCAGACCTTTGGGGTTCTGGCGCAGGTCGAAACGCATCATGAGGTTACCGAGCGGGTCGATGATGAACACATACGGTACGCCCGCCTCGCGCGGAAATCCGGCGATCCATGCTTGATCAGCAGCACGGGTGGCAGGTGGAGCGAGCACCTTCAAGTCGGGATGTTCGCTCGCGAGGAATGCCCGGTCGCAGCAGCCTGTCTCCGCGACGAAGACGCGCTGAACGCGGTCCATGTCCGCGGTGAGCAGCAGCCGCGTCTGGCGCAAGGTCCAGAGCGCTTTGCGGCATTGCGGGGTCGCGCAGGCGCCGTCGTCGATATAGAGCAGCGTCCATTTACCGGCGAACAGCGCGGGCGGCGTGGGCGTCCCGTCGAGTTGCAGCAGCGGCGCTTCGGCCAAGGGTTTCGCCGGGAGCACCAGCTCGCCGTGGTTGGTCTGGCCGGACGGCTGCCAGCCGCCCGAGTAGTAGAGCCAGGCGGCGCCGAGCGCCGGCGCCAGGAAGAGCGCAGCCAGACCGAGCAGTGCGGCACGACCCGAGGGTGGGCGTTCTTTGGGCAGGTTCCCGGACTCACCGTCGGTCGTCATGCGTCATCCCTTCTCTTCGTGTTCAAGACCCCATACAGCACCAGCAGCAGCACACCGAAACTCCACCACTGCAGGGCGTAGCCGAAGTGCATCTCTGGCCCTCTGCCAAAAGGCAGCCAGTCGCGCCGGTAGCCGGTCGGTTCCGTTGCATCCATCAGCAACACCCGCGGTTCCAACCGCGACCCGGCTGCCGCTTCGAGTTCCGTCGGCGACGGAAAGCTCGTCACGCGTGGCCAAGCGCCGGTCAGCGCTGGCGCGGCGCGACCGCTCGCGAGCCCCGCCGTCGGCAGTTCGTCGAGCCGACCCCGCACCGTCACCGGGACCGTGGGCAGTCCGCTCGCCACTTCCGGTAACTGGTCGCGGCGCCCGCCGAACGGAATCCAACCCCGGTTGACCAGCACCTCGCGGCCGTCCTCGAGCTGCAACGGCGTCAGCACTTCGTAGCCGGCGCGCCCGTCGCGCATACGGTTGTCGAGCAGGAACTGCCGGTCGGCCATCCACTCACCGCGTACGCGGACTTGGGTGTAGCGCGGCAGATCGCGGGTGCCTTGCGGACCGAGATCCGTCACGAGATCTCCACCTTGAGCGAACTGCAACGCCAACGCGTCCTTGCCCACACCCCGTTCCCATTGCCAACGGCCGAGCACGATGAAGACGAGCAGCGCGGCGGCCGTGAGCAGTGTCATCAACCAAGACGGCGAGAATTCCCGACGCCCGATGGCGATACGCAGGGCCACAGGCTTATGATACTCGCAACATGGACATCTTTCGGACCCTCGTCGCCGTCGTCATGATCGGCATCGTGCTGAGCCTCGGCTCGGCGTTGTTCCACCTCATGACCGACAAGGGCAACTCCAAAAAGATGGTCCGCGCGCTCACATGGCGCGTCGGGTTCTCGGTGGCGCTGTTCCTGTTGCTGATGGCCGCTTGGGCGGCCGGCTTGATCGAGCCGCTCGGCGCAGGGCGCTGAGCGTCACCGCGCTGCGCTGAGCGCGGCCGCTCTGCGTCGCCGTCAGACCCAGTAGACGAACACGAAGAGTCCGAGCCAGACCACATCCACGAAGTGCCAGTACCAGGCCACGGCTTCGAAGCCGAAGTGGCGCTGGGGCGTGAAATGTCCCTTCATGGTGCGGAACCAGATCACGACCAGCATGATCGCACCGAGCGTCACATGCAGGCCGTGGAAGCCCGTCAGCATGAAGAACGTCGAACCATAGATGCCGGTGGAGAGCTGCAGACCGAGGTCCTTGTAGGCGTGGGAGTACTCCCACATCTGCAGACCCAAGAAGAAGAAGCCGAGCAGGAAGGTGACGGCGAGGAAGATGTTGAGGATGCGGCGATTGCCTTCCTGCAGCGCGTGGTGGGCGATGGTGATGGTCACGCCCGAGAGCAGCAGGATGGCGGTGTTGATGGCCGGCAGACCGAAGGCCGGTATGGTCTCGAAGCTGCCATCGTCGCGCGGGCCGAGGGCCTGCGGTCCGTTGGTCGGCCACCCGGCGTCGTAGGAACCCTGCCAGAGGAGCAGGTTGTTGAAGATCTTGACGCCTTCGCCGCCCGCCCAGGGCACGGAGAGATGCCGGGCATAGAACAGCGCGCCGAAGAACGCCGCGAAGAACATCACCTCGGAGATGATGAACCACATCATCCCCATGCGGAACGACTTGTCGACCTGCAGGTTGTACATGCCCTTCTGGTGCTCGTCGATGACGACGGCGAACCAGCCGACGAACAACCCGACCAACATCACCGCGCCGATCGCGAAGATCCAGGGGCCGTACCACTCGTTGAGCCAGCCGCAGAGGCCGAACATGAGCACGAACAGCGTCGCGGAGCCGTAGATCGGCCACGCGCTCTCGTGCGGGATGTAGTACTTCTCGTCGGTGGAGTGGGTGGAAGCGTGGGCGTTGGCCATGGTGTCAATCCTTCAGCGCGGCGACCCGCGTCGAGTTGTCGTGGAAAACATAGGAAAGCGTGATCCGGTCGATGCTCTTGGGCAGGTTCGGATCGACGACGAAGCGCACCGGCATCACGCGCTCCTCGTCCTTGGCGAAGTGCTGCGGCACGAAGCAGAAGCACTCGGTCTTGCGGAAGAACGCCGTCGCCTTACCGGGCGCGACATTCGGGATCGCATTCGCGACGGTGTCACGGCCCGTGAGGTTGTGGGCGACATAGTCGACCTCGTAGAGGCGGCCCGGGTGGACCTTCATCTCTGCGATCACCGGTCGGAACTCCCAATTGCCGACCGAGGGCAGATCGCCCACGAACTCGACGGTGACGAGCCGCGAGTCATCGGCTGCGGGCGTCACCGCAGGATCGACGAACGAGGCCCGCAGCAGGTCTTTCGGATTGCCGACGCCCGTGATGTCGCAGAGGACTTCGTAGAGCGGCACCAAGGCAAAACCGAAACCGAAGGCACCGAGCGCGAAGCCGATCAGCTTGAGCATCAGGCGCGAGTTGGCCCGCTCGCGGATCGAGCCCGCGGGCGGCTCCGGCGTCGTGGGTTGCTGCGGGGCGTCCATGTCAGTCACGCAACCCCAGCACCGCCATCAGGATGAACGCCGCATAGAACGCGAACGCCACCAGCCCGAGCAGGACGGCGCTGCGCTTCACGCGGCGGGCACGCTCGGCGTCGATGGCCATCAGTGCATCGCGCCCTTGGTGATGACCTCACGCGGCGGCGGTGTGTCCCAGCTGTGGTACGGCGCCGGGGTCGGCAGTTCCCACTCAAGGCCGTGCGCCCCTTCCCAGGGACGCTGCGGCGCCGTCTCACCCGAGCGTACCGCCTTCCAGATGACATAGACGAACAGCAGCTGCGAGAAGCCGAAGATGACGGCACCGACCGAGGAGACCATGTTCCAGTCGGCGAACTGCGTCGCGTAGTCCGGGATGCGACGCGGCATGCCGGCGAGGCCGAGGAAGTGCTGCGGGAAGAACAGCACATTCACGCCGATGGCCGACATCCAGAAGTGCAGCTTGCCGATCTTCTCGTCGTACATGCGGCCCGACCACTTCGGCAGCCAGTAGTAGACGGCCGCCATGATGGCGAACACCGAGCCCGGCACCAGCACATAGTGGAAGTGCGCCACGACGAAGTAGGTGTCGTGGTACTGGAAGTCAGCCGGCACGATGGCGAGCATCAGGCCGGAGAGACCGCCGAGCGTGAAGAGGAACAGGAACGCGATCGCGAACAACATCGGTGTCTCGAAGCTGATCGAGCCCTTCCACATGGTGGCGCACCAGTTGAAGACCTTCACCCCCGTCGGCACGGCGATCAACATCGTCGAGAGCATGAAGAACAGCTGCCCGGCGAGCGGCATGCCCACGGTGAACATGTGGTGCGCCCAGACGATGAACGACAGGAACGCGATCGAGGCCGTGGCGTAGACCATCGACTCGTAGCCGAAGAGCGGCTTGCGCGAGAAGGTCGGGATGATCTCGGAGACCACGCCGAAGGCCGGGAGGATGAGGATGTAGACCTCGGGGTGGCCGAAGAACCAGAAGATGTGCTGGAACATCACCGGGTCGCCACCGCCGGCGGCGGTGAAGAAGGCGGTGTCGAAGAAATAATCGGTGAGCAGCATGGTGACCGCACCTGCGAGCACCGGCATCACGAGGATGAGCAGGTAGGCGGTGATCAGCCAGGTCCAGCAGAAGAGCGACATGTTCAGCAGGCCCATCCCGGGGGCGCGCATGTTCATGATCGTGACGATCACATTGATGGCGCCTAGGATCGACGAGATGCCCAAAAGGTGGATCGCGAAGATCGTGAGCGGGAAGCTGTCACCGGCCTGCAGCGACAGCGGCGGATAGAGCGTCCAGCCGCCCGCCGGGGCGCCGCCCGGGACGAACAGCGTGAGCAACAGCAGCGTGAAGGCGAACGGCAGCAGCCAGAAGCTGAAGTTGTTGAGGCGGGGCAGCGCCATGTCGGGTGCACCGACCTGTAACGGCACCATCCAGTTGGCGAGCCCGGTCCAGGCGGGCATCACGGCGCCGAAGATCATCAGCAGCGCGTGCATGGTCGTCATCGAGTTGTAGAACGCCGGGTCGAGGAACTGCATACCGGGCTGGAAGAGTTCGAGGCGGATGAGCAGCGCCATCGCGCCGCCGAGGAAGAACATCACGCAGGCGAACACCAGGTACATCGTGCCGATGTCTTTGTGGTTGGTCGCGTAAAGCCAGCGCTTCAGGCCCTGCGGCCGGTGGTCGTGGGCGTCGTGTGTGGCGTCGTGTGCGGCGGTGTTGGCCATGTCTTGGTCGCTCTGTTGCGTGGTGCTGTTCTGAGGTGTGCGGTGTGCGGTGCGGCGTCAGCCGGCCGGGGCTGGGTCGGCGGCCGGTGAAGCCGCAGTCGCCGGCATCGCGGTGTCGACCGCGGGTTCGGCGGCGTCCGCCGACTGTGCCGGCGCTTTCTGCGCGGCGAGCCAAGCGGCGTACTCCGCCTTGGTGACGACCTTCACCACCACCGGCATGAAGCCGTGGTCGCGGCCGCAGAGTTCGGCGCACTGGCCGCGGTAGATCCCGGTCTTGCCCTTGTCGACCTTGAACCACAATTCATTGATGTTGCCGGGGATGGCGTCCTTCTTGAGGCCGAAGTCCGGAACCCACCAAGCGTGGATGACGTCCTGGGCGGTGAGCAGCATGCGCACCTTGGTGTCCTCCGGGACGACGAGCGGGTTGTCGACATCGAGGAGGTACTCGGGTACCGACTTCGGGTCGACGCCGGATTGCAGCTGGCGGGCCTCGTCGCTCGAGCGGGCGAGCGTCGAGTAGAACCTCACGTCTTCACCCAGATACTCGTACTGCCATTTCCACTGGTGACCGGTCGCCTTGATGCTGATCTCGGTGTTGCGGGTGTCCTCGATGGCGATGAGCGTGCGCGCCGCTGGGATCGCCATCAGCACCAGGATCACGACCGGGATCACGGTCCAGATGATCTCGGCTTTGGTGCTGTGGATCATGGTGGTGTCCGGCTTCGCGCCCTTGGACTTGCGGAACGCCACCAACGACCAGATCATCCAGCCGAACACGACCACGCCGATCCCGACGCACCACCAGAAGATGGTCATGTGCAGATCGTAGATCTCGCGCGACAACGGCGTGACGCCGACCCGCATGTTGAGGTTGCCCCACTCGGCCTGCGCCGTGAGCGGCGCGAGGGCCGCGAGCGTGAGGGCGATGAGGGAGCAGAAGGTCTTGCGGTTATGGAAGGTCATTCTGGTGTCCGGCTGTCGTTCAAATGATTCGAAGCCCGTCGCCGGGCGGCATACGCGGTCACTGCGCCGGCTGCCGCGTTCAAGCGGAGCCACCGAGGGACAACGGGGGTGATTCGTTGACCTGCCCGATCAAACGACGGAGCCGGCTCGCGAGGCTGAGCCGTTCCTGTTCGTTCAGGAACGATCCGATCTCGTGACGGCGTCCATGCGATTCGACGGTCAGTCGGATCGGCTGCAGCGGCGAACCCCCACCGCGGATTCTAACTTGTGCCCAGTGTCGCGGGAACATGACGCGATCGAATCTTGGCGGTTCGTGGTACTCGATGGCGATCGTGTCCTCGGTGACCGTGATGATCTGGCGGTGGTCGCCGCGGGCGAGGCTCCCTCGCAAGGCCCACCACAGCAGGCCGAGCTCGAGCCCTGCGAACGGCAACACCGGCCAATAGCCCATCAGCGTCAGCGGCAGCACGATCGCGAGCATGCCGGCGCACACGCTGCCGAAGAACCAGCGCGCCCCGCGCGGGCTCAGCGAGCAGTTGGGTGTCATCTCGATCCTGGCAGCATCGGTCACGGTTGTGCCTGTGCGCGAAGGGGGGTAATCCTTATTTTACAACGCTTTGCACACTCTAGAGAGAGTCTAATCATCCACCAGGCGGTCGAAAAGGACCCGTCCAGCGCCGAGTACGACCTCTGGCGGGTCGTCGTGACCGAAGCGCGCGAGCGGCGGTTCGCCGAACCGGAGGGTCAACATGCGGACATTCTCCTCGCGGCGACCCATCGACGGGTCGACGGCGTTGGCGACCCAACCGGCCCACCCCAGCCCCGACCGGCGGATCTCGCGAGCGGTGAGCTCCGCGTGGTTCAGGCATCCGAGTCGCAGACCGACCACCAACAACACCGGCAGCCCGACGGCGAGCGCCAAGTCGGAGACGGCGTCAGTTTCGCTCAGGGGCGCTAGCCAACCGCCCGCGCCCTCGACCACCAGCCAGTCGTTTTCAGAGTTTGGCCCGTTCAATCGCTGATGGGCGAGCCTACCGATCCATCGCAGATCAGGGCGGATGCCGGCGTCGGCTGCGGCGATATGCGGCGAGACCGGCTCGGCGAAGCAATAGGGGTTGACGGCCTCGTACTCGGCGGTCGCGATCGGCGTATCGCGATCGATGCCCCGGGCTGCGCCGATCAGCGCCACGGCATCATCGTTGCGCAGGCCGAGCGGCGTCATCTCGGCGCCGGCCGCGATGGGCTTCATCACCCCGATCCGCCGACCGCGAGCACGCGCCGCGGCCACCAAGGCGCGGGATACATGGGTCTTGCCGATCTCGGTATCGGTGCCGGTGACGAACACACCGTGTGGCGCGCGGCTCATGGCGTGCGCCCGCCCGGGTCGCTGCGATCGCGCCGCCGACCGATCGCGTCCACGGCCACGACCGATTCGACGGGGACGCCGCCAGCGGTCCCACCCGCGGTCTTCGGCGCGAGGCCGGCGAACGCCGAGGCATGGATGATCTCGTAAGCGGCACCGTAGCGGTCCACATCCAGCACCGGTTCGAGGAAGCCCGCGCGTGTGAGCGCGCCGCCGAGATCGTGCAGATCGATGGGCTCCGGTGCGGCGCCGAGGCCGGGCGTGGTCCAAAGAAATAGACCGCCCGGCGCGAGCACGCGCCGCAGTTCGGCCAGCACGGCATCGAGCGACTCGAACCCCGGAGCGAGCCAGTGACCGAGCACCAGATCGACGCTGCCCTCGGCGAGCGGTAGCTCCTTGGGAGTGCCGTCGATGCGCTCCAAGGCAGGTGCAGCGCCGGGGACCCGGCGGCGTAGCGCCTCGAGCGCCCGGTGGGCGAGACCCTTCGGCGCGGCAACGCCTGTGCCGGTGACGAGGATCCGCGCTGCGGGAAAACGGCGGCGCAGCGGGTCGGGCGTGCCGTCCGTGACGCCGCCGCCGAGATCGAGCACGACGCGCGGCTTCAGCGCGAAGTGGTCGAGGCGATCAAGCAGTTCAGCGCGCGCTGCGACGGGTGGCGGGAGGTCGGACATATCAGGGTGCCGCCTCGATGGACGCCGCGTCCTCGAATCCGAACGATATCTGTTCCGGCGCGATCGCACGCCCAGCGCGGCGCGCCGGTGTCGCACGACCGGCTTGGCCACGACGCGTGCGCTGCCGATCGCGGCTGCCGAGTCTCCGCAACACGCCCTTCGCCTCCGCACGGAACCCCTCGCCCTGTCGATAGGGCGTCATGCGCAGCCGCGCGTCGCGCGCGGCCTGCTCATGCTCGACGACCGGTGGCGGGTAGTCCCGCGGCGGTGTGTCGAGCCGCCACGGCTCGTGCAGCGCTGCGACCGGCAGATCGCGCAGTTCCGGCAGATAGCGGCGGATGAACTTGCCGTCGGGGTCGTGGTCCAAAGATTGCTTCACCGGGTTGTAGATCCGCACGGCGTTGATGCCCGTCACGCCCGACTGCATCTGGAACTGGCTGTAGTGGATACCGGGCTCGTAGTCGGTGAAAAGCTGCGCGAGGACCGGTGCCGTCCGACGCC
Organism: uncultured Pseudomonadota bacterium; assembly: GCA_937920275.1. GTDB lineage: Bacteria > Pseudomonadota > Gammaproteobacteria > Steroidobacterales > Steroidobacteraceae > UBA964. Next base: position 42,832 of record CALGVD010000123.1, on the reverse strand, counting down.
AATCGAGCCAAAGATGGTAGCTGGCGAACGCGACCAGCATGGCACGCATGCGGAACGTGATCCAGCCGTTCGCGTGCAACGAGCGCATGCAGGCGTCGACGAGCGGATAGCCGGTACGGCCGTCACGCCACGCGTCGAAGAACTCTTCACGGTGGTCGGCCTCGCGCATACCCTCGAACGCAGGATGCATGCAGCGGAACTCGATCGACGGCTGTTGCTCGAGTTTCTGCACGAAATGGCAACGCCACGCGAGCCGCGAGCGGAAGGCCTGCAGTTGACGCGCCCAGTCCGCCGCGCCGGGATCGCCCGTACCCTGCAGCGCATCGATGCGCGCCGCTGCCGCTTGATCGATCTCGCGCACCGAGAGGGTGCCGTAGGCGATGTGCGTGCTCAGCCGTGAACAATGACGCGCCGAGATCCCGGGCTTCGAGATCGTGCGCATATAGCGGCTGGAGCGCGACTCGAGGAAGGAGTCGAGCACGGTCAGACCTTCGCGGCGTCCACCGCGCTGCACCGCGCCTGCCGCAGGGCTCGCCAACGGGTCGAGCGATCCGTCGGTCATGGCCGCGGCCGGAACGGCGGCCATGGGCGCGAAACGGATCCGGCGCGGCGGCGGACGCTGCGGTGCGCGCATCACCCGATCGCGTCGCGCGGCCCAACCATCGCGGTTGCCGAGGCGCCGTACCACGCCGTTGGCCGGGGATTCGGTCCAGACGACCCCGCGCTCGCGGCACCATGCGGCGACCTGTCGATCGCGCCGGAAGGTCCAGTCGTTACCGGTCTCCTCGTGCGACCAGAGCGCGAAGCGGCCGAGGGTGTGCTCGAGTTCCATGAGCGTCGAGAGGATGTCACCGCGGCGCAGCACGAGCCCGCCGCCGATCGTGCGCAATCCGTCATCGAGATCGGCGAGCGAATCGCGGAGGAAACGCCAGTGGCGGAACGAGGCGTCGTGCTGGCGCCAAAGATCCGGCTCGACGACATAAAGCGGCACCACCGGGCCGCGTTCCGCCGCATCGCAGAGCGGCACGTGGTCGTGCAGACGCAGATCGCGTTTGAACCACACCACCTGTGGCGTCATGCCAGCGCCGCCTCCAGCGCGGCGAGCAGTGACTCGACCTGCTGAGCCGTGTGTGCGGCGGACAGCGTGATGCGCAGGCGCGCGGTACCCACGGGCACGGTCGGCGGGCGGATCGCGGTCACGCGGTAGCCGGCTTCGGCGAGGCGGTGGCTCGCCGTGAGCGCAGCGGACTCGGTGCCGAGGATCAGCGGCTGGATCGGCGTCGTCGATGGCGACACGGCGAGACCGCGCTTCGCGGCGCCCGCGCGGAACTCTGCGATGCGCGCCTGCAGGATCTCGCGCCGCCAGGGCTCTTCGCGGACGATGCGCAGCGCACGACGGGTCGCTGCGGCGACCGGCGGCGGTAGCGCGGTCGTGTAGATATAGGTGCGTGCGCGCTGGATCAGGAGCTCGATGATGTCGTCGTCCCCTGCGACGAACGCGCCGAAGGTCCCGAGCGCCTTGCCGAAGGTGCCGATCAGCACCGGCACATCGCGTGCATCGAGACCGAAATGTTCGCAGCAGCCACCGCCGGTCGCGCCGACGACCCCGAAGCCGTGCGCGTCATCGACCACCAACCAGGCGCCGTGGGCCCGCGCGGCATCCGCGAGCGCGGGCAGCGGCGCGAGGTCGCCATCCATGCTGAACACGCCGTCGGTGATGACGAACGCACCGGCAGCTTGCGCATCGTGAGCGTCGTACGCCGCGAGCGCTGCGCGGGCGGCTGCGGCATCGCCGTGCGCGTAGCGCTGCAGGTGGGTGCTGCGCACCAGCCGCGCCGCGTCGATCAGCGAGGCGTGGTTCAGCTCGTCGCCGAGCAGCAGGTCGTCGCGACCGGCGAGCGCCCCGAGCACACCGAGGTTCGCCATGTAGCCGGTGGAGAACACCAAGGCACGGGCACGACCGGTGAACTCGGCGAGTTCACGCTCGAGCGCCTCGTGTTCGACGCCGTGTCCGCTGACGAGGTGCGAGGCCCCGGCACCCGCACCGTAGCGCTGCGCCGCTTCGGCCATCGCAGCGACGACCTCAGGGTCGCGGGCGAGGCCGAGATAGTCGTTGCTGCAGAAATTGACGCGGCCGTCCTCCGCCGGTGAACGACGGCGGCGAAGCTGGCGTTCATCGATGGATCGAAGCGCAGCGGCGCGCGCCTCAGGCGTGCAGCGCACCGGGCGCTCCCGCAGCGGTGCGCATGCCGAGCCGCGTCAACAACGCCCGGTCGTGCTCGACATCAGGGTTGCCGGTGGTGAGCAGCTTCTCGCCGTAGAAGATGGAGTTCGCACCGGCGAAGAACGCGAGCGCCTGCAGTTCGTCGGACATCTGCTCGCGGCCGGCCGAGAGCCGCACCGCCGCCTGCGGCATGAGGATGCGCGCGACCGCAATGGTGCGGACGAAATCGAACGGATCGATCGGCGTCTGGCCGGCGAGCGGTGTACCGGGCACGGCGACCAGCTGATTGATCGGGACGCTTTCGGGGTGATGCGGCAGGTTGGCGAGCACCTGCAGCATGCGCGCACGGTCGCGCACCGTCTCGCCCATACCGACGATGCCGCCGCAGCAGACATTCATCCCCGCCTCGCGCACCGCCTCCAGCGTATCGAGCCGGTCCTGGAATACGCGGGTGGTGATGATCTCGCCGTAGAACTCGGGCGAGGTGTCGATGTTGTGGTTGTAGTAGTCGAGTCCTGCCTCGCGTAATTCTTTGGCTTGCTCGAGTGTGAGCATACCGAGCGTGGCGCAGCTCTCGAGGCCGAGCGAGCGCACCTCACGGATCATCGCCGACATCACCTCGATGTCGCGTTTCTTGGGCGAGCGCCAGGCGGCGCCCATGCAGAAGCGGGTGGCGCCCGCCTCGCGTGCGGCCTTGGCGCGTGCGGCGACATCGGCCACCGCCATCAGCGTCTCACGCTCGAGACCGGTGTCGTGGCGGATGCTCTGCGGGCAATACGCGCAGTCCTCCGGGCAGGCCCCCGTCTTCACCGACAACAGCGTGCTCATCTGCACCGTGTTCGCCGGTTGGTGGGCGCGGTGGACGCGCTGCGCCTCGAACAGCAGGTCTTGGAACGGCAGCGCGAACAGCGCTTCGACCTCTTCGGTCGTCCAGTCGTGGCGGGCGGCTGCGGTCATGGGGGCATTTCTCTAGATTTGCGGGCGATAGACGGCGGGTGTTCCGCCGCTGAATGTGGCGCAATGCCCCGCTGATGTTGGTGGTCGGCGTGGGGTGTGTCAACTTGACGGGGTCCGTAGAGTCGACAATCGGGGCGGCTGCGGCGCTCGGCGCCTGGTTACGGGCGCGCTCGACCCGGTTGCCGTGGCTCGTGCGGGCGGGTTTCGTCTGTCTGCCGCCGCGCTGCGTGTTCTGCGGCGGGCAGGGTGACCTCGGTGCGGTCGATCTCTGCTCGCTGTGCCTCGAGACGCTGCCCTTCGACCCGATGATCGGGCGCAGCGGGGGCGTCGGGCAGACGGCGGTGCTGGCGCCGTTCACCTATGACGATCCGGTCGGCAGCGGGCTGCGGGCGCTCAAGTTCCAAGGGGACCTGCGACCCGCGCGGTTGTTCGGCGCGTTGCTGGCCGCGAGCGCCGCCCGCCAGGGGTGGGCGACGCCGGGCACCGTGCTGATGCCGGTGCCCTTGCACCCCAAGCGCCATGCCGAGCGCGGATTCAACCAAGCCGAGACGATCGCGCGTCACGCGGCGCTTTGGCTCGGCCTGCCGGTGCGGACGGACGGCTTGGTGCGTCGACGCGATACCGCGCCGCAGACCGCATTGCGCGGTGCACAGCGACGCCGCAACCTCGCGCAGGCGTTCGCGCCTGCGGCGATGTCGGGCGCGGCGATCCCCGCGCGGTTCGTGCTGGTTGATGATGTGCTGACCACCGGGGCGACGCTGGCGGCAGCCCGCGCGGCTTTACGAGAAGCCGGCCGCGATGCGGTGGGCGTGTGGGTCGTAGCGACCGCCCGGCGTCGCGGGTCAGTTCGTGCGCAGCGCGTGATCGACCACGATGCCGGCGAAGACCGCCATACCGACCCAATTGTTGAGGCGGAACGCGCGCAGGCAGTCAGCCGGCTTGCGGTCGCGAGCGATCCATAACTGCCCTATGAACAGGCCCGTCGCCGCAGCGAGACCGGCGAGCCACGCGAGACCGAGCCCGGCTTGTTGGCCGACGAGCCACAGCCCGAAGATCATCAGCCCTTGCAGACAGCCGACGGCGAGCAGGTCCATGCTGCCGAACAGCAGCGCGGTCGAACGAATCCCGAGGCGGCGGTCATCCTCGCGGTCGGCCATCGCATAGAGCGTGTCGTAGACACAGGCCCACACCACGGTCACGAGGAACAACAACCACGCCACGCGCGGGATGGCGCCGAGGGTCGCCATGAACGCCATCGGCACCGCCCAGCCGAAGGCGACGCCGAGCCAGGCCTGCGGCGCCGGGAAGAACCGCTTGAAGAGCGGATAAGAGATCATCAGCGCCGCCGCCACGAACGCCAGGCGCACGGTGGTCGCATCGAGCAGCAGCACGAGCCCGAAGGCGCAGAGCATCAGCACCGCGAACAGCACGAGCGCTTCCTGCGGGGACACACGCCTCGAGGCGAGCGGCCGCTCGCGCGTGCGTTGTACGAACGGGTCGATGTCACGGTCGAGCAGGTCGTTGATGATGCAGCCTGCCGAGCGGGTGAGCACGGTGCCGAGCACGAAGACCCCGAGCAAGAGGCTTGACGGCCAGCCGCCCGCGGCGATCCAGAGCGCCCAAAGCGTCGGCCATAGCAGCAGCAGGATGCCGATCGGCCGATCGAGACGCATCAGCAGCGCGTATTCGCGCAGGCGGCGGCGCAAGGCGGGCTTCATGCCTCACCACCCATGGCGGGCAGGAACACTTCATAGAGATCGAAAGGCGCGCCGTCGGCACGGAACGCCGAGTGCCGCACCCAAAGATTTTGTGCGGGCAGCCGGGCGTGCGTGAGCGCCCGGCCGACGAGCCAGGTGTCCGCGCCGAACATCGCGTAGCAGAGCGGTTCGCGTTCGAGCGTGGCGTCGTGCGCCGCGAGCGCCTCGCCGAGCGTCCGCGTACCGACCGAGCCGAGCCAAGGCTGCGCGGCGAGCGTCGCGGCGGGCACGCGCGTGTGGGCGAACAGCCAGACCTCCGCACCGCAGCCCATGTCGATCTCCCGTACATGGGTGCCATCGGCGGTGGCGGCGCCTTCCTGCAGCACATGCATCGCGAAGCGTGGGCCTGCGGCTTCGCGGATGCGCTGCGTCAGCAACCCCGGTGTCAGCAGCCAGGAGCGGCGTCGGGCATCGGGTTCATGGCAGGGGAGTGCGCTGCCCGGCAACCACAAGGCAGCCGGGGGCACGGCCGGTGGCAGGGCCGAGGCGGGTAGCGGGGCTGCGGAGTCAACCGATGCGGCCATATCTGTCGTCGTTGCCGATCCAGCGGGCGGTGAGGGGGGGGATTCTATCCGTATGGCGCTCGAGCAGCGCTTCGGCTGCCCGCTGTACGAGCGGCAGCATCGCCGCATCCCGCACGAGGTCAGCGACCCGCATCCGCGCAAGGCCGGTCTGACGGGTGCCGAGCAACTCGCCCGGGCCGCGCAGTTCGAGGTCGCGCTCGGCGATGGCGAACCCGTCGTTGGTGTCGCGGATGGCGTTGAGCCGCGCGCGTGCGAGCGGACCGAGCGGCGCGCGATAGAGCAGCACACAGCCGCTTTCGTGCGCGCCGCGACCGACCCGGCCGCGCAGTTGATGCAGCTGCGCGAGTCCGAGCCGCTCGGCGTTCTCGATCACCATCAGCGTGGCGTTCGGCACATCGACGCCCACCTCGATCACGGTGGTGGCGACCAACAGCTGGATGCGGCCCGCCTGGAACTCGAGCATCGCCGCGTCCTTGGCGCGTGGCGGCATGCGGCCATGCACCAAGCCCACGCGCAAGCCCGGCAACGCAGCGGTGAGCGTCGCCGCGGTCTCCTCGGCGGCTTGGCAGCGCAGTTCTTCGGATTCGTCGATCAGCGGACAGACCCAGTAGGCTTGCCGACCCTCACGACAAGCCGCCTCGATGCGCGCCACCACCTCGTGACGGCGGGTCTCGGCGGCGACCACGGTGCGCACCGGTGTGCGTCCGGGCGGCAATTCGTCGATCGCCGAGACATCGAGGTCCGCGTAGGCGGTCATCGCGAGCGTGCGTGGGATGGGTGTCGCGGTCATGATCAACTGGTGCGGTAAGCGCCCCTCGCGCTCGCCTTTCTGCGCGAGCCGCAGCCTTTGCTGCACGCCGAAGCGGTGCTGCTCATCGACGATCACCAACGCGAGGTCATGGAATTCCAGTCCGTCCTGGAAGAGCGCATGGGTGCCGACCACCACCTGCGCTTCGCCGGAGGCCACCAAGGCGAGGGCGCTGCGCCGGGTGCGCGCCGGTTGTGAGCCGCTCACCGCCGCCACGGTCACGCCGAGCGGGCGGAACCAGGCCTCGAAGTTGCGCCGGTGCTGTTCGGCGAGCAGCTCCGTCGGCGCCATCAGCGCGGCTTGCCGGCCGCTGCCCACGGCACGCGCCGCCGCTGCCGCGGCGACCACGGTCTTGCCGCTGCCGACATCGCCCTGCACCAGTCGCACCATCGGCTGGTCGCGCGCGAGGTCCGTGTCGATGTCGGTGAGCGTGCGCCGCTGCGCGCCGGTCAGCGCGTACGGCAGACTGGCGACGAAGCGTGCCTCGAACCCGGCGGGGTCGGCGAGCGGCCAGGCGGGGTCTTGGTGCGCCTCCGCCCGCAGCCGCCGCATCACCACCTGATGGGTCAGCAGTTCCTCGAAGGCGAGCCGTTGCTGCGCCGGGTGGCTGCCCGCGTCGAGCTCATCGAGCGGGGCGTCGAGCGGTGGCCGGTGCACGAAGCGCAAGGCGTCGCGCAACGACGGCAAGCCGGGTGGCAGCGGCAAGTCGGGCGGCAGCCAGTCGCGCACCCCCGCGGTCTCGAGTTCGTGCAGGGCCTCGCCGATCAGCATCCGCAACCGGCCCTGTGTCACGCCCTCGGTCATCGGATAGATCGGCGTCAGCGCATCCTCCGGTGGTCGTTCGTCGGGCGCGACGCGCCGGTACTCGGGATGCACCATCTCGAGTCCGATCGGACCCCGGCGCACCTCGCCGAAGCAGCGGATGCGTGTCCCGCGCGCGAGGCCTTGCTGTTGCGCGGCGGAGAAATAGAAGAAGCGCAGCGTCAGGAAGCCCGAGCCGTCGGCGATACGGCAGATCAGTTGGCGACGACGACGGAAGGTGATCTCGGTGAGCTGCACCTCGCCCTCCACCACGCCGCGCGTGCCGCCGATGAGCCCGCCGATCGGCAGCACGCGGGTGCGGTCTTCGTAGCGCGTGGGCAGCACGAAGAGGAGATCCTGCACCTGCTCGACACCGAGCACCGTCAAGCGTGCGGCGAGTGCCTCGCCGACGCCGCGCAGTGCGGTGACGGGCCGTTGTTCGCGCGGCTCGCTCATCGAGGGCGCGCCCCGGCGCGTCAGTCGAGGTGGAGGATGCAGTCGATCTCGACGCGCGCGCCGCGCGGCAGCTGCGAGACGCCGACGGTGACCCGCGACGGCCAGGGCTGCGGCAGGACCTGCGCCATGATCTCGTTGACCTTGCCGAAGTTGCCGAGATCGGTGAGGTAGATGGTGACGCGCACGGCGTGCGCCAAGGACCCGCCTGCGGCGGCGGCGACGGCCTTGAGATTGTCGAACACGCGACGGATCTCGAGCTCGATGTCACCGGTGACCAATTGGCCGGTGACCGGATCGAGCGGGATCTGTCCGGAGATGTAGACCATGGGGCCGACGCGCACGGCCTGGGAGTAGGTGCCGATGGCGGCTGGTGCGTCGGGGGTGCTGATGATCTGGCGGGTCATGTCGGAAGCCTCATTCGTCACGGGACCGGGTCGCCAGTGTACGCGACAGGCGCAGCACATCGGGCATGCGCCGGACGACGCGCATCACCTGGGCGAGATGCCGTCGGTCGCGCACCCGCACCTCGAACATGAGTTCGGAGGTCTCGCTGTCGCGTTCATGCAGCTCGACATTGTCGATGTTGGTGTTGGTACCGGCGATCGCGGCGGCCACGGCCGCCAGTACGCCCACGCGATTGGCGACCTCGAGCCGTAGGCCCGATGCGAACTGCCTCCCCCCGTCCGGGTCCCAGGTGACGGACAGCCATTTTTCGGGGTGCCGCCGGTAATCCTCGACGTTGGCGCATTCCTCGCGGTGTACGGTGATACCGCGCCCGGCGGTGAGGAAGGCCATGATCGGATCGCCCGGGACCGGATAACAGCAGCGTCCGTAGGTCACGAGCATGCCCTCGGTGCCTGCGATCGCGAGCGGCACAGGCGGGAGGCCCGTGGCGTTCTCGTCGCCTGCCGCGCCGGCGGTCGCCGTCGCCGAGGAGCCGAGACGGTGCGCGATCAGCGGCGCGAGACGCTCGCCGAGGCCGACCTTCTCGAAGAGTTCGTCGGCATCGGCCATGCCCAGCTCGCTGGCCGTCGCGGCGAGCGCCATGGGCGTGATGTCGCTGAGCGACAGGCGCAGCTCCGCGAGCGATTGGTTGATCAGGCGCAGGCCGAGTTCGATCGCGTCGGAGCGGCGCAGGCCCTTCAGATATTGACGGATCGCGGCGCGTGCTTTGGCGGTGACGACGAAGTTGACCCATGCCGGGTTCGGGATGGCACCCGGCGAGGTGATGATCTCGATCGTCTGGCCGTTGCGCAGCTCGGTGCGCAGCGGCGCGAGGCGCCGGTCGATCTTGGCGGCGACGCAGCGGTTGCCGACATCGGTGTGCACGGCATAGGCGAAATCGACCACGGTGGCGTTGCGCGGCAGGCGCAGGATGCGGCCCTTGGGCGTGAACACATAGACCTTGTCGGGGTAGAGATCGACCCGGACGCTCTCGAGGAATTCCTCCGAAGAGCCGCTTTCCTGCATCGCGACGAGGTTCGTCAGCCACTCGCGCGCCTGCGCAGGGCCTGCGCCGCTGCCCGGTTCGCCGGCCTTGTATTTCCAATGGGCGGCGATGCCCGACTCGGCGACGAGGTGCATGTCGCGGGTGCGGATCTGTGCCTCGATCGGCAGGCCGTTCGGCCCGAACAGCGTGGTGTGCAGCGACTGATAGCCGTTGACACGCGGGATCGCGACATAATCTTTGAAGCGTCCGGGCATGGGCCGGAACGCCGCATGCACCACGCCGAGCGCGCGGTAGCAGGCGTCAGGCCCTTCGACGATGACGCGCAGGCCGTAGACATCGATGATCTCGTTGAGCGCCACGCGCTTGCGCAGCATCTTGCGGTAGATGCTGTAGAGATGTTTCTCGCGCGCGTCCACTTCGGCGTCGATGCCGGCGCGCTTGAGCGCCTCGGCCAACTGTGTGGCGATGCGGGTCAGGAACTCGCGTTGGTTGCCGCGGGCGCGCTTGAGCGCTTTCTCGAGCACGCGGTGGCGCTGCGGATAGAGCGCACGGAAGCCTAAGTCTTCGAGCTCGAGCTTCATGGCGTAGAGGCCGAGGCGCTCGGCGAGCGGCGCGTAGATATCGAGGGTCTCGCGCGCGATCGCACGGCGGCGGACCGTGCTCATGCCCTCGATGGTCCGCATGTTGTGCAGCCGGTCGGCGAGCTTCACGAGGATCACGCGCAGGTCGCGCACCATCGCGAGCAGCATCTTGCGGAACGACTCCGCTTGCGCTTCCTCGCGGTTCTTGAACTGGATCTGATCGAGCTTGGTGACGCCGTCGACGAGCTCGGCGACCGGCGCGCCGAAGCGTGCTGCGAGCTCTTCTTTGGCGATCGGCGTGTCTTCTATGACATCGTGGAGGATCGCTGCGACGATGGTGTCGGCATCGACGCGCAGCCCCGCGAGGATCTCGGCGGCGGCGACCGGGTGGGCGATGTAGGGTTCACCGGTCTTGCGCGTCTGGCCGCGGTGCGCCTCGGCGCCGAACTCGGCGGCTTGGCGGATGCGCTCGACCTGGTCGGCGGGAAGATACGCCTCGGCGGCGCTCAGGAGGTCCTTGAGACCCGGGGTCCGGCGGGAGCCGGGCAGCAGCCCGAGCAGCCTGTCGGCGTAGTCCACGGCGTTCCCGACCGCGGCGACGGCCGGATCAGTCTCCGAGGCCGTACTGGGGTGCGCGGAAACCCGGGTCGGGTTCCGTGATGTCCGGCAACAGGCTCGGCGGCGGCGTGGGCTCGGGCTCCGGCTCGAGCAGCATGTCGCGGGTGATGTGGCCGGCGGCGATCTCGCGCAGTGCCACCACGGTCACTTTGTCGTTTTCCCAAGGGACGAGCGATTCGGCGCCGTTCGAGAGGCGACGGGCGCGCTTCGATGCGAGGAGCACGAGCTGGAAGATGTTGTCGACGTTCTGGAGGCAGTCTTCGACGGTGATTCGGGCCATGGGATGCGCCTTTTTGCGAGCAGTCGTGCGGGGTCGATAAGTATAGCCGACCGGGGTCGTGTCCGCCAGCCGGCTCAGTCCGCCAGCGGGTCTGCCAGCAGGTCCGCGAGCAACGGCGTGAGCGCTGAACGGCCGCCGCGCAGCGCATCGCCGCGCCCGGCGAGGATGGCCTGCAGGTCGGCGACCGCCTGCCCGAAGTCGTCGTTGACGACCACGAAATCGAACTCGGCGTGGTGGTTCATGTCGTCCACGGCGTCGGCGAGCCGCCGCGCGATCACCGCGTCGTCGTCGGTGCCGCGGCCGCGCAGGCGCTGCGCCAAGGCCGCGCGCGAGGGCGGCAGGATGAAGATGCCGGTGCAGCCGGGTAGGTCGGTGACAGGGTCGTGGGTCCGCTCGCGCACCTGCTGCGCGCCTTGCCAGTCGATCTCGAGGATCACATCGTGGCCCGCGCCGAAGGCGGCCGCGAGCGCGCCGCGGCTCGTGCCGTAGTAGTTGTCGAACACCTTGGCCCACTCGAGGAAGCCGTCGGCGGCGACCAAAGATTCGAACGCGGGCACCGTGACGAAGTGGTAGTCGCGACCGTCGACCTCGTTCGGGCGCTGCTTGCGTGTGGTGTGCGAGACGCAGACGCGCAGGTTCTCGCGCGCGAGCAGTTCGCGCACGAGGCTGGTCTTGCCCGCGCCCGAGGGCGCGGCGATCACGAACAGGCGGGGGCGGGCGGAGGGGGTGCGTGTCGTCATCGGCGCAATATGCCGGAGGGCGGCGCTAAACGGAACCGGTGGCGTCGTCGTCGATCACCCTGAGGAGCTGAGCACGAGGGGCGTGCTAATCAAAAAGCAGTCGTGGCTGCAGACCGAGCGGCCAGACACCCAAGACGAAGAGGGCGACGGCCGAGCGGCACACCACGAACGCGGCGAGCGCCGTCAGCGACCGTTTGATCGGTGTGCGGCACGACGGGTGTCGACGCAGCGTGGCCAACGTCGCGAGATATGCCAGCCCTCCGGCCAAAAACAAAAGGTAGAGCGTGATGGCGGTCGGTACGGGTTCGGAATCGTGTGTCGGCTGATCCCAAGGGACGAGCCCCGTGTAGTACGCGAGCAGCGGGAGCACAGCAAGCAACAGCAGAGCCATCAACGGGTCGTGGTCGTTGCGCGCGGTGGGCGCCGTCGCGGCGTCATCCCTGCCCCACCAGAAAGATAGCGCAAGGGTCGGGAGCAGCACCAAAGGGGCGAACATCGATGATATGAGCGCCAAGATCACCGAGAGCGCCGCCAACTCGAACAAGAGTTCGAGCCAAGACGAAGGCGCTGCGTCGGCTCCTCCTGTCAAAGCGGCGTGGAGTACACTGCCGACGAACCACAGCACCCCCATCGGCATCGGAAATATCGGAGCGGGGCCCGATTCCGGCAAGACGACCGGCGTCAGCAGCGCCATCGCAAAACACACCAGCCGAAGTCGGCTATGACGAGCCCAGGGGAGCTTCCAGAGGAACATCAACAACATCAACGTCCACGCCGCAGCGGAGACGATATAGCCAGGTGGATCACCGATCAGGAAGGACAAAAACCACCTTTGTTGCGGAACGATTCCCGCATCTCTTGATCTAGCGCGTCCATTAAGCCGCGGCCGAGTAATTTGTTGATGTAATCAAACGCATTGGCACCGTTTCCACGAGTGTACATCCAAATACGGCCATCGAAACCGCTATAGGGTTCGCGATGACGAAGAGGCGTGGGGGTCAACTCCAGATCGAACGGATCATGGCGCGCCGCAGCAGTGCCGAACGGGCGGCGATACGCAGCGCGCCGTCGCGACATATCGCGAGCGCCCGGCTCTCGCCCTGGAACGCCGGCGTCACCCATCGGCTGAGGCGCTGTCTGCTCGAGAGCGCCATGCGCCGACGATGATCGAACCGTTCAAGGGCCTTCTCCAGCGGCCCGTCGTCGCGTAGAGCTTCACCGAGCGCCCACGAATCGGCGAGCGCGAGATCGACGCCTTGGCCGAGTTGTGGGCTCATCGGGTGCGCCGCGTCGCCCAACAGCACGATACGGCCGCGACGCAAACTGCGCAGCTCCGTGTGCCGGTAGGTGTATTCGAGAAGTTGCCGGCTCTCGCGGATCGTGGACAAGGAAGGCTCGAGCCAAGGGCAAAGACCGACGACATGACGGCGCCAGTCCGCTGGATCGCGCCGCGCCGCGAGTTCGCGGCGCGGCACGTTGACCGCGATGTTGAGCATCTCGGGGCTTCCGGGATGGCGTCGGCCCACCGGCCACACCGCGATGTGGCTCGTACCGCGGTATATCAGCTCCAGCCGGTCCGAAGACCGTTCGGTGGGTGCGGGAAGCGCGCAGACCAACGCAGCGGACGCATAAAGGTGATCGCGTCGGATGCCGGGACGAAGGTGCTCGCGCAACGATGAGTCCGCGCCATCAGCACCGACCACGAGATCGAAGGGCCCGATTCTCCTGCCCTCATCGTCGTTGATCGTCCCGTTCCGCGCGTCGACGCTGTGCACCGCGCCGAGCGGCTGCAACTTTGCCGCGCCACCGTCGACTTCCGCGAGGGCGTCGAGCAGCGCGCCGCGGAGGATGCCGACCGGCAGATCGTCCGTCGACGGCGTCGTGGAGTTCTTGCGCCGGGCTACACCGTGCGCTGCGAGGTCGAGCTCGAGATATCGCCGTCCGGTCGGATCCCGATGATCGACGGAGCGGACCGCTGCGCCTAGTGCTGCGATCCGGTCGCCAGCACCGAGCCTGTGCAGCGTGCCCATGGCGCCGGGCGAGAGCAGCAGTCCGCCGCCCTGCGGGCGTGGCCGTCCGCCGCGTTCGAAATGGCTGATCGCATGACCGAGCCGGCGCAGACAGATCGCAGCGGTGATGCCCGCGATGCCATAGCCGATGACGGCGACGCGGAGGGGCGAGTCCAAATATCTCAGGCCGGCACGATGCCGGCACGCGGCGGCAGGCGGTCAGGCGTCTGGACATCCCAGGCGAGCCTGTACCGTTCGAGCAGCGTCACGAATCCGAAGCCTAGGTCTGTCTGCCCCGGGTACAAGCCGTGCCGAGCAGAGGCCGGGAACGCATGGTGGTTGTTGTGCCAGCTTTCGCCCATCGACGGGATGGCGGCCCAAGGCACATCGTGCGCTTGCACTGCTCCGCCCTCGACCAGCCAGCTCTGCGGACCGTGGCTGTGGCAGATGTAGCCGACGAACCAGTGCATCGTCACGCCGGTCGTGACTCGCGCGAAGATGCCCCATGCGACCCAAGGCATACCGCCGATCGCATACAGGATCAGCGCGAGTGGCAGCTGCTGCAGCATCCAGGTCCGTTGCAGGAAGCGATGGAACGGATCATCGGCGATTCCCGGGCCCGGATCGAAGCGCGGCGGTCGTTCGAGGACGAGCTTGCAGTGCAGACTCCAGAGGGCATCCTTCAGGCGGCCCTGGCCGTGGCGGAGATAGGGATGGCAGTCGCGCTGCCGCTGTGCCCAATCGCGCAGGTCGTGCGAGTGGATCACCCAAAAGGGGCCCTGCATGCCGACGAGTGTCCCCGACCACACCAGCAGCCGCTCGAGCCACTTGGGGCATTTGAAGGTGCGATGGATGAGCAGCCGGTGGAAGCCGACCGAATGGCCCGCACACATCGTGACTTCGAGCAGCACCAAATAGACGACCACGGCGGTCCAATCGAAGTAGATCGGGCAGAGCACCAAGGCACCGACCATCATCGCCGCGTTCCACAGCGAACGCGCCGGATCCCAGCGCACGACGCCCGTGGAGGGGTCGGCGTCGTCAGCAATAGACAAAGAATTGACCTTATAGATCCCGTCCGCCGCGCCGTTCGCGGTGTTGGAGCGGGGCACGGGGCTCACACGCCCTCCCGAAGGATCGACTCCGCGCGCGATTTGTAGAGCTGCAGGCCGTGGGCGCTCAGGTTGCCGAGCAGGAACTGCGCGACCGGGCGCGCGTAGAAGTTGAACTGCGTCGAGACGCGGTAGCGCACTTTGGTGGTCACGCGCGTGGAGCCGCCGCTCTCGACCAGGGTGAATGAGGTGTCGATCAGGTCGAAGTAGTGGCCGCCGATGACCACATGGTCATCGAGTGCGCCCGGCGGGAAAGAGTCGGGCGCGAACCGGTAGGTCCAGCGGACATATCGACCGGGGTCGTAGTCGCGGATGATCTCGTCGAAACGGACATGCTTGCCCCATTCGCTGCGCCGCACCCAGCCTGCTGGCGTGGGCTGCAGCGTGCCGGCCATGGGTGCCGGGACGCCGATCCGCATCGCCCAGGCGCTGCCCATCTCCTCCGGCTTGATGTCGTCGATGCGCATGATCCGATCCCAAACGATGGAGGCCGGAGCGTGGATCACGACGGTGCGTTCGATGACGCCGTAGCCGGTCGGCGTCGGGATGTAGCCGGCGCCCGCGACGAGCACCAGCGGCAGCACCCCCATGCAGCCCAGCGTGTGGCGCGGCCAGCGCGTGAGCCTGCAAAGGAGCCCCATCAGCAATCCGCCGAGCGAGGCGAGCACCGCGAACAAGGGGATGATGATGATCGCGCAGATCAGCCCCTCGATCAGGATGACGAGCGTACCGAGCACCATCATCGACACCGCGACCATCGGCGCGAGCGCATAGTAGCGCCAGCTGCGTCTGCTTTCGCGCTCCGCAAGGAACACGGTGACCATCCCGACCAACAAGGGGACCGGATAGATGAACGCCCCGGCCATCGCCGAGAGGGCCGATCCACCGTCCCCTGAGAAGACCAGGCGCATCACCAGCCCGACCAAGGCACCGGCCAGCAGCGGCCACCGGCGGACCGACGGGAGAAGTATCTTCTCGGTACCGTCGCCGACCGTGGGTGGCTGCTCGTTCATGACGGGACATTAATCTCTGGGCGCCGGGCTTGTCCATCAGCCCTGCTTGGACGGCGACGTCCCGTCCGGCGATGAGAAAAGCGAAGATCCCGACATCGGCTGTCATGTGCGGACGAGGGCAGGTCGCCGGCGCGATCAGGTCACTCCACGTTCTGCACCTGTTCGCGCAGCTGCTCGATCAGCACCTTCATGTCGACGGCGAGGCCTCGTCGCCGTCGAGCACGCGGCGGATCTCGTCGAGGTGGGCGTCGACGGTGTCGTCGAGCTCGGCGAGCCTCGTCTGCAGCCGCGTGCGCAGGCGCTCGCGCAGTTCCGGTGCGCGGGTGCGGGCGGTGGTCGTCGGCGGAGGCGCTCAAGGATGCTACCGGAGAGCGGGGGGGGTGGAGGAGCCGGGGAGTCGTCTCGCGGGGTATCGCTGCGTCCGGCGCCTACTGAAGCTAGGGGAGGTGGCGCGCCGGATCGAGCACGCGGAACACCACCACTGCGACGAAGGAGCGCAGCAGCATGAACAGGACAAATGCGACAGGTAGTGTCTTCCATGGAGACCGATCCGCCCGGTGCTTGCCGAGAAGCGCGGAGGTCGACAGATGCGCGATCACAGCGCACATGAAGATCACCGATGCGGTGAGCCAGAGCGGCACGGGCCGCAGGATCGTCGGCGCGTCACGCCACGGGTAGAAGCCGGTGGCAAACACGACCGCAGGCAGTGCGACAAGGACGATCAGGGGCTCGATCAGCCGCCGCATGCCTGTCGCTGCGTCGGGATCGACGGGGCCGTTCAAGGAAGGTGCCCCTGTGTCCGTGACGGCGCGCCGTCCGGAGATGAGGAACGCGACCAGCCCGACCACGGCGATCACATGCAGATGATGGTAGAGCGCCGTGAGGAAAAACCCCCAACGGTCGGGGACGGGTGGCCACAAAAGCCATGCCGGAGCTGCCAGCCCGATGGGCAGGAACATGATCGCGGGCCAGCCCCCATCGTCGAGGCGGAATACCGAAATCGACGGGGTGAAGCAGAGTACCGCTACCACTGCGGTACGCCACCGATCCCGGTGCGACCAACGACGCAGCATCATGAAAATCACGAGCGACAGGAGCCATGCCACCAACCCCACGAGAATCATGGTGGACCCGAGGGGCACTTCATGCCCGGTGTTCGCCTCATTTTTTCGATCATCTCCCGGTCGAAACCTTCGAAGATCGATTTACCGACTACTTGGTTAATCCAATCAAAGGCGTTTTCGCCCGTTCCTCGGCTCCGCACCACGATTGTACCGTTGACCTCGACCGGCAGCCGGTAGGTCTGGTTGCAACCCATCGGCGCTGCTCCCAGTCCATCAAGCGGCACCGGCTTGGGACACTGTGGCCAAGTCTGACCACCGAAGTAATTGTGGAATACATGCGAAGGTAAGGTGACATTTCCCACCGCATGAGGCGGCAATCCGGCGGCCGTCCCGACACCGGTGATGATGGGATCCCCGAGGTCGACCGGCCCCCCAACTCCCGGAAAGACATATCCGGGCGCCTCGTTTGAATCACGCAGCGGATGCAGCGAGCTCTCCTCCCCGTTCGCTACCGGCCTCGAATAGCCACCGCGTTTGCCTGGAGCGTGATAGTGCCGTACCCAGCAAGCCATGTTGTCAATGGTACATCCAGGCTCTCCGATCTTGCATATCTCCGTTTCCGCCTTGAAATCATGTCCCGTAGGCGCTTGTGGGGACCTGACGACGTCTCTTTTTTCAATGCGTCGTTGGATGAGGTACTTGGCGAGGATGCTCGACCAATAGGCAACGCTCGGTTCCGGCCTCTTGCAGAAACGACGGTCCGGATCTCCGTATCCGCACGGTCGGTACGATGGCTTGACCCAATTCCCTGAACGGTCGAAGCCGAACATCGGAACGCCGAAATGCCTCTGGAAAGATTGCGAGACGCTCAACAAGGAAGCGAGGGAGTCTCCGTCGCCGGCATACAGTGCGCTCCCCAGCGCTCCCGCCAGCTCCATGGCGTCGAATTTGAGGACCTCTATCTCCTGATACTGCGGGACATACTCGCAGGTGAAGGCCAACCCAGAGTTGACAGCGTTGGTCTCGGCATCGCGATGATCTTGCCAAGTCCAGCTGCATCGATAACCGAAGTATGGATCCCCTTGGGCCCAGTAATCCTGCTGGGCCGACCTTCGATCGAAGTTATGCTCGAAGTATCCCGGATCACCCATCCAATATGCGACATCCTCCAAGATGGCGGTCGCCTTCGGTGTGACGATGGTGGCGGCCTGCGGGCGCGACCTGTCGCTCTGCACGCCGGGGGCGAAGACGATGATCACAGCCTCCGGCTCCCACGCTTGATGGCTCACGCCGAGAGCCCGGCCCGGGATGACATGATCGATGTCGCCGTCCGCGTTGAGGTCGGTGTAGTCGAGGCCGAACCGTTGGTTCGGGAAGGAGCGCGCGCGCGCCGCGAAGTAATCGAACCCCGCTTCGCCGGCGGCGACGGTAGATAGGGTTCCGTTGCCCCTGTTCAGCAAGACATAAGATTGCAGGGATCCGTCCAGAGACGATGCGGTCAGCCGCTCGATGTAGGCATCCACAAGCCCGTTGCCATCCACGTCAGCGTAGTACGCCCGGTACCCCTCCTCGACGAACTGCGGCTGTTGCTGACCATGACCACGGCTGAAGGTCACCGTGTGCTTGTCTATCGGACAACAAACAGTACCGGAGAACAGCAGACCGCACCAGCGTTCCTCGAAGTAGTAGTCCCCGGGGATGCTCTTGACGATGCGGGCGGGAGAAGTCTGCCAAGAGCTGATCGTTTGGCCCGATACGGAGACCTCGACGAGGGTTCGCCCGGATGCCGGTTCCCAGTGGAGCGTGAAATCACCGGTGTCCGTCGAGATTGGACCGGTGATGTTCGCTTGGGCGCTGATCGGGAGTGTGAGAAGCAGCAAGCAGAGGAGCTTTTTCATGGTTCACCTCCGGGGCGAAGTGGAGCGGGTGGCGTTGGGCGTCGGCGATCGGTCGCCGCTTCGGTGGGGCGTTCAGCCGCTGGGGCCGCTCGGAGGCGTATGGCATCGGGATCGGCGGGATCCACGGAGGCGGTGTAAGCCTCCATCTGCCCTTTGCACTCGGTGACCACCGCGCCTACGCCGCGTCCCGCCCGCATTACGCGCGTGGCACAGTCCTCGAAGGCGAGGATTTCCGGGGGCTTGGGAGGTGGCTGCACCATCCCGGCGGGCAGGTCGGGTGTTCGGGAGACGCTCGGCGCAGCGGGAACGACTCGTGCGCCGACGATCTGCGGCGACGCTTCCGGCGCGCTCGGTGTCGCTGACTGCGCCACGGGTGGCGGAGGACTGTATTCAGGTGGGGTCGGCGCGCGCGTGCAGCTCGCGAGCAGCAGTGACACGCCGACCACCGACAATAACCACCGCTCCACAAACAGGGTGGTGCGGGATGCGACGGATGGCGGCCGGTGGGTGGGTCGCAGGCGCGTACTCGACCCCACGACCCTTTGTAGGAAACGCTGTGCCCCCAAGAACTGGACGACGGGCGTTGGGGCAGTGACAAACCACCATTTGCTCAATACATTGAGTATTTTTACTCAATTACACATCAATTTAAAATTAGCGTATCCAGACTTCATTCAATGTTCTGCACCTGTTCGAGCGCTACGCTTGCATGTGTTTGATTCAAAATAGGACTCACGATCGTCCAACCTCGCTAGCCACACGCCAGAGTTCGCCAGTTTCCGCGTGACGGCAAGCGGTGCCTGCCCGGGTTTCAACTGGCCGAAGCCCAACCTTGCGATCAGCAGAGGCGGGTCTGCCGCCCAATCCCCTTGTCATTTCAACGGGAGTACAATATCCGTTCGCTTCTCCCGACGCATGGAGCACGGCTTTCGACGTGGCCAGGAAAGACGATATCCGCGACCAACCGGCCTATACCCTGGCCGAGGCTGCCCGCTACCTGAAAGTGGCACCGGCTACGCTGCGCTCGTGGGTCATTGGCCGCCCTTACCAGACGGGCAAGGGGCCGGTTCACTTCAAGCCGCTGATCCGTCCGGCCAGCAATCCTCCGCCCATGCTCTCGTTCTGGAACCTGATCGAGGCGCACGTGCTGCGTGCGCTGCGTACGGATCACGGAGTGAAGATGGATGCGCTACGCACGGCCATCCATTACGCCCAGAGGTCGTTGGACGTCGACCGTCTGCTGCTGAGCCCGGAGCTACGGACGGACGCTGGCAAGCTGTTGCTTGCACGCTATGGTGAACTGATCGAACTGTCCGCTTCTGGTCAGGTGGCCATGCGCAGGATGTTCAACGAACATCTGGCACGAGTCGAATGGGACAACTGGCGATTCCCGGTGAAGCTCTACCCCGCCACGGCCGAAACCCTTTCGGCAGCACGCCCCATCGCCATCGATGCGAATCTGGCTTTCGGTAGGCCGGTCATCGCCAAGCGCGGTATCACCACGGGCGCGATTGCTGATCGCATCGACTCTGGCGAGACCGTGGATGCCCTGGCCGCGGACTACGATCTCTCGGTCGACGAGATTGAGGAGGCCGTGCTCTACGAGCGGGCTGCGTGAGCCTGGTCTATTTCACCGACCGTGACCTCGGCATGAAATTCCCGGAGATATTGCGCGCTGCCGGCTTGTCGGTGGAGCGGCACGCGGATCATTTTCAACACGACACGCCGGATGAAGTGTGGCTGCGTCAGATCGGCCGGAAGGGATGGGTTGCCGTTACACATGATGGCCGGATTCGTTACAAACCAAACTAGAAGCACGCGGTCGTCGAGAACAGCGTCTCGCTACTGGTGATTGTGGGACACGTGCCGTTTCCGGAGTTGGCCACGGCGTTCGTGGCGACGGAACCGAAAATCCGCGACTTCGTTGCTGCTCATAAGCCGCCCTACATCGCCAAGGTATACAGGCCGGCGGCAGCCGCCGTGGCTGCCGACCCTTCGGCGCCGGGTCGGATCGAACTGTGGTACCCGCCGGCTAAGTAATTGCACGTGCGCTAGGGTGTTCGACTCGGCCAGCAAGCCACAGTTGGACTTCCGCCTCAACCCACCCTACTGCTCGCGCGCCGATGCGGACTTGCGGTAGCCGCAGCATCTGCACACACGGCATTGGCAAGCGGTGGTGGTCGGTCATGTCTTCTATCGCGAAGTGTGGTTGCGGTAGCAAGCGGGCAAGTTGGCACCTGACGCATCTTTCGCGGATATCCGCGGACGCCCCAGGAACCTACTCGATATTCTGCACCTGTTCGCGCAGCTGCTCGATCAGCACCTTCATGTCGACGGCGAGGCGCGTCGAGTCGAGTTCCTGCGACTTCGAGGAGAAGGTGTTCGCTTCGCGGTGCAGCTCCTGCATCAGGAAATCGAGCCGTCGCCCGCCGGCCTCCTCGCCATCGAGCACGCGGCGGATCTCGGCGAGGTGTGCATCGAGGCGATCGAGCTCTTCGTCCACATCGGCGCGCTGCAGCAAGAGCGCGACCTCCTGCTCGAAGCGCGTGGCGTCGACGGTGGCGCCGAGCTCGACGAGCCGGGTCTGTAGGCGCTGGCGTGCACGATCGCGCAGTTCGGGCAGCTGGGTGCGTGCAGCGTCGATCAGACCGACGAGCGCCTCACAACGCTGCAGCACGAGATCGCGAAGGCGCTCCCCCTCACGGGCGCGCATCGCGACGAGCTCGCGCACGCTGTCCGTGAACAGCGCGCGCAGGGCAGCGGTGAGGGCGTCGTTGTCGGGGGCGCTGTCCTGCAGCACACCGGGCCAGCGCAGCACGTCCATCGGGTTGATCTGCACCTTGGTGATGCCGAGGGCGGTGCTGAGCCCGGCACCTGAGGCACGGTCCGCGATGTCGGCCACGCGCTCCAACACCCGCGCGAGCGTCGCTTCGTCGACCTGCAGTTCTCGCTCGGCTTCGCGGGTGGCGCGCAGATGCACGGTGCAGTCGACCTTGCCGCGGCGCAGCAGCTTCGGCAGCGTCTGGCGCAGCTCCCCCTCGAGGCCGCGCAGTTCCTCCGGCAGCCGGAACCCCGGTTCGAGGTACCGGTGGTTGACGCTGCGCACTTCGCAGGTCAGTTGGCCCCAGGGGCCACTGGTCTCGCGCCGCGCAAAGCCGGTCATGCTGTGGATCATCGGTGTGTCTCGCGTGGATACGGGGCGGAGTGTATAAAGCGCCCAGTGTAGCCGACGCCCCAGTCCACGCCCTCATGCCCCCACGCCCCCGAGGCCCCCAGTTATGTTCATCCGACCGAGCGGCCGAGCCGCAGATGTGCTCCGCCCCGTGACCTTCGCCCGCGCCTTCACCCGCCATGCCGAAGGCTCGGTGCTGGTGTCCTTCGGCGATACGCGGGTGCTGTGCACGGCGAGCATCGAGGACGGCGTGCCGGGCTTCCTGCGCGGTCGCGGTCAGGGCTGGGTGACGGCGGAGTACGGCATGCTGCCGCGCGCCACGCACACCCGTTCGCCGCGCGAAGCCGCCAAGGGCAAGCAGACGGGTCGCACGCAGGAGATCCAGCGGCTCATCGGCCGCAGCCTGCGCGCGGTGATGGACATGAGCGCGCTCGGCGAGCGCACGGTCACGCTCGACTGCGATGTGCTGCAGGCCGATGGCGGCACGCGCACCGCGGCCATCACCGGCGCCTATGTCGCCTTGGTCGATGCCTGCGCGGCGCTCGTCGCGCGCGGCGCGCTCGCCGCCTCGCCGCTGCACGGGCAGGTGGCGGCGGTGTCGGTCGGCATCTGCGGTGGTGTGCCGCTGCTCGACCTCGACTACGCCGAGGACTCGCAGGCCGAGACCGATATGAATGTGGTGATGAAGGACGGCGGCGCCTTCGTCGAGGTCCAGGGCACGGCCGAGGGCCACGCGTTCCGGCGCGATGAGCTCGACGCGTTGCTGACGCTTGCCAGCGAAGGCATCGCGCGTCTGCATGCCGCGCAGGCCGAGGCGCTCGCCGTACCGCTCATGCTACCGCCGCCACCGCCAAAGAAAAAATGACCCTGCGCCGCATCGTGCTCGCCACCGGCAACGCCGGCAAGCTGCGCGAGTTCAGTGCGCTGCTCGCGCCCGCGGGGTTCACCTTCGAGCCGCAATCCGCGTTCGGCATCGAGCCGCCCGAGGAGACCGGCGACACCTTCCTCGCCAATGCGCTGCTCAAGGCGCGCTATGCGGCGCATCGGTCCGGCTTGCCGGCGATGGCGGATGATTCGGGGCTCGAGGTCGATGCGCTCGGCGGTGCGCCCGGCGTGCGTTCGGCGCGCTACGCCGATGATCCGGCCGCCAACAGTGCCGTGTCCACCGCCACGATGCCCCGCGACGAGGCCCACTGGCGCAAGCTCCTCGCGGCGCTCGAAGGTGTGCCGGAGGCGGCGCGCACGGCGCGTTTCCGTTGCTGCATCGTGCTGGTGCGCGATGCGGAGGATCCCGCGCCGGTGGTCGGCGAGGGGTCTTGGGAAGGCCATATCCTCGGGGTGGCGCGCGGTACGGGCGGTTTCGGTTACGACCCGGTGTTGGCGCCGCGCGGCGCGCAGTTCGGTGGCCGCAGCGTCGCCGAGCTCGATGCCGTCACCAAGAACCTCCACAGCCATCGCGCCGCGGCACTGCGTGCGCTGCTCGCCGCGTGGCAGGCCACGGACGCGTCGTGATCACGCCGCCCCCGCTCGGGGTCTATGTGCATTTCCCGTGGTGCGTGAGCAAGTGCCCGTACTGCGACTACAACTCGCATGCCATGAAGGAGGCCGTCCCCGAGCGGCAGTACCTCGAGGCGCTGCGCCGTGATCTCGAACACCAGCTCGCGATGTCCGTTGCAGCGGACGCGCGACCCGTGGTGTCGGTGTTCCTGGGCGGGGGCACGCCCAGCCTGTTCTCGCCGCAGGTCATCGGCGAGGTGCTCACGATGCTGCGCGCGGCATTGCCGTTCGCAGCGGACGCCGAGATCACGATGGAGGCGAACCCCGGCACGATCGAGCGCGGGCGTTTCGCCGAGTACGCCGCCGCCGGCGTGAACCGTGTGTCGCTCGGCGCGCAGAGCTTCGATGACGGGGCGTTGCGCCGTCTCGGCCGTGTCCACACCGCCCGCGAGACGCACACCGCCGCAGCGGAACTGCATGCCGCAGGGCTCGCGAACTTCAACCTCGATGTGATGTACGGCCTACCGGGACAGGACGCCGCAGGCGCGCTCGCCGACATCGATGCGGCGCTCGGGCTTGCCTCGGCGCAGGTCTCCCACTACCAGCTCACGCTCGAACCCGGCACCTCATTCGCCGCGAAGCCGCAGCCCGCGCTCCCCGACGACGAGGTCACCGAACGCATGCTCGAGGGCTGCCAGTCGCGCCTCGCCGCGGCGGGCTACCAGCGTTACGAGGTGTCGGCCTATGCACGACCCGGGCGCGAGTGCGTGCACAACCTCGGGTACTGGCGTTTCGGCGACTATCTCGGGCTCGGCGCTGGTGCGCACGGCAAGCGGAGCGTGCTCGATGCAGCGGGGCGCGTGCGCAGCATCCATCGCACCGAGCAGGTGCGCGAACCGCGCCGCTACCAACGCGATCCCGTCGCGACGCTGAAGGTCCACGAGGTCGAGCCCGCACAGCGTCCGTTCGAGTTCATGCTGAACGCGCTGCGCCTCACCGGCGGTATCGAACAGGGTTTGTTCGAGGCGCGCACCGGTCTGCCTTGGACGACGATCGCCCTGCAGGTCGAACAGGCGGTCGCCGCGGGTGATCTGGAGAACCAAGGGGGGCTTTTCCGGGCGACGCCTCAGGGAATGCGGTACCTGAACGACCTGCTGGTCGAATTCCTGCCCTGAAGCCGCAGTGATCATGCACAGCCGGGGAAAAACCTATATCTGATGTCGAGAAACACCGGTTTCTTCACAGCTTGATCGAGTTTCGATTTATAACCCGTTGATCTGCAACATTTTAATGTCATCGGCATTTGGGGGTGTTCCGCCTCAAAAGGCGGAATTCCTGCGGAAAAGGGGTACTTTCTGGTCAAGGCTCCACAGAGTTATCCACAGATGGCACGGGCGACGGGACCTGCAGACTCCGCGGCGCTTGTGAACCCACAGCCCTGTCGTTAGACTGCGCGACCATTTTTCTCTTGCACGCCCCGGAAGTCTGGCCATGAAAGCGTCGGTTCACCCCGAATACACTGAAATGACGGTTTCCTGCTCTTGCGGGAACACCTTCACCACCCGATCCACCCTCGGCCAGAACCTGCAGGTCGAAGTCTGCTCGAGCTGCCACCCGTTCTACACGGGCAAGCAGAAGATGCTCGACACCGCGGGTCGCGTCGACAAGTTCCGCAAGAAATACGCCGCCGCCGCGGCGCGCTGAGACCGTTCGCGGGGTTCCCCCGCCGACCGGGAACTTTGGTAGCGTGGGCCACTCCCACCTACCGATGAACACCCGTATGCGCCGCCTGTTGCTCCCGCTTCTTACCGCGTTCGCGGTCGTGGCCGCGCCCATGGCGACCCCGCAGACCGCGAAGACCAGCTCCGCCTCGCGGAAGGCGCACGAGCAGATCCTCAAGGCCTATGGCGTCTACGCCGACCAAGGGCTGCAGGACTACATCAACGAACTCGGTCAGCGCATCGCGCGCCGCAGCACGCTGCCGGATGCCGAGTGGGTGTTCGTCGTGCTCGACGACGACTCCATCAACGCCTTCACCACCGGTTGCTGCTTCGTCTATCTGCATCGCGGCCTGCTGCTGCACCTGAACTCCGAGGCCGAGCTCGCCTCGGTGATCGGCCACGAGATCGCGCATGTCACGCAGAGACATCCGCAGAACCGCCAGACCGCCAGCATCGCCTCGTCGCTCTTGGTGCTGGGCACCGCGGTGCTGACCGGATCGGGCGCTCTGGCCAACCTCGCCGGCGTCGCTACCCAGTTAGGCATGCAGGGCTACGGTCGCGAGAACGAGATGGAAGCCGACCGGGTTGGGCTCTTGTTCTCCACCGCCGCGGGCTACCGGCCCGAGGCGATGGCCGAGGTGTTCGAGATGTTCAAGCGCGGCGAGCGATTCGAGATCGACCGCGCCCGCGCCGAAGGCCGCCAGCCGCGCGGGCACCACGGCCTCTTGTCGTCGCACCCCGCGCCCAACGCCCGCGCCATCCAGGCCGCCAAGGCGTCCGCCAAGCTCGAGAAAGGGCCGCCCGGCGGCTGGATCGACAACCGTGAGGCCTACCTGCGCCGCATCGACGGCATGACCTACGGCTCGAGCCGCGCCCAAGGCCTCGTCCGCGACAACCGCTTCTATCATGCGGAGCTCGGCATCACCCTCGCCGTGCCGCGCGGTTGGACCCTCGATAACCAGCGCGATCGGCTGCTCGCCTACACCCCGACGCGCGACACCTTCATGCAGGTGACGGTCGAGGCCGTGCCGCCCACCCAGGGGCCGCGGGAGTTCCTCTACACCAAGCTCAAGGGCGCGACTGTGCGCAGCACCGAATCCTTCACCGCCAACGGGATGCAGGGCTTCACGGCCGTCACCTCCTCGGGCTCGCCGCTCGACAACGGCGCCGGCCCCGTGCGTTGGGCCGTGCTTTACCGCGGCAATTCGGCTTATCTCTTCGCCGGTGCGAGCCGCGCATCCGCCCGCGGTGTGCCGGAGGCCGATGGTCTCTTCAAGTCGGTGGTCGAGACGCTGCGCGGCCTGAAGCCCGCCGAGTTCCCGCTGGCCGAGCCGTTCCGGGTGAGGATCCGCACCGCTGAGGCGAGCACGCGCCTCGAGGACTACGCGGCGGCCGTACCGGTCGAGCGCTTCCAGAAGGAAGAACTGCAGCTCATCAACGGGCTTTATCCGAACGGTGCACTGAAGCCGGGGAGCCTCTACAAAGTGGTCGAGTGAGCCGATAGCAGGGGATCTGCAACACACCGCCTTGATTCCGTCACGCTCTCGTGTCAAGTTTCCACCACGCCGTTGCGCGTTAGCGACGGCGACCCCACACGACTCCACACGACGACGCTCACCATGGCCAACAAGACCTTCGAACTGCTCGACACCGCCTCCGGAAAGAAGTCCACGCTGCCGGTCCGTTCCGGCACTGTCGGCCCTGATGTCATCGACATCGGCGCCCTCAACAAGGACCACGGAGTCTTCACCTTCGACCCGGGCTTCATGGCCACGGCGAGCACCGAGAGCAAGGTCACCTACATCGATGGCGATGCGGGCGTCCTGCTCTATCGCGGCTACCCCATCGAGCAGCTCGCGGCGCACAGCTCGTTCATCGAGGTCGCCTACCTGCTGAACTACGGCGATCTGCCGGATGCGAAGCAGCTCGCGGATTTCACCGTCAGCATCCAGCGGCACACGATGATCAACGAGTCGTTGCTGCGCATGTACAACGGCTTCCACTACGACGCGCACCCGATGGCGATGGTGAGCGCGATCGTGGCCTCGATGTCGGCGTTCTATCACGACTCGATGGACATCAATAATCCGCGGCACCGCGAGATCTTCATGCACCGCATCATCGCCAAGCTGCCGACGATCTCGGCGGCGGCGTACAAGCGGGCGCTCGGGCAGCCGTTCATCTATCCGCGCAACGATCTCGACTACTGCAGCAACCTGCTGCACATGTTCTACGCCGTGCCTTGCGAGCCGTATCACATCGATCCGCTCGCCGCCCAGGCGCTCGACCTGTTGCTGATCCTGCACGCCGACCACGAGCAGAACGCCAGCACCTCGACCGTCCGCCTTGCAGCCTCCACCGGTGCGAACCCGTACTCCGCGATCTCAGCGGGCGTCTCGGCGCTGTGGGGTCCGGCGCACGGCGGCGCGAACGAGGCCGTGCTCGAGATGCTCGAGGAGATCGGCAGCGTCGAGAACATCCCGAAGTTCCTCGCGCAGGTGAAGGACAAGACGAGCAACGTGCGCCTGATGGGCTTCGGCCACCGCGTCTACAAGAACTTCGACCCGCGCGCCACGATCATCCGCGAGATGTGCCACAAGGTGCTCGCGAAGATGGGTCGCGCCGACAACCCCCTGCTCGAGCTTGCGCAGCGACTCGAGGAGATCGCGCTGAAGGACGAATATTTCGTCTCCCGCAAGCTCTACCCGAACGTCGACTTCTACTCCGGCATCATCTACAGCGCGCTCGGCATCCCGCGCTCGATGTTCACGGTGATGTTCGCGATCGCGCGCACCGCGGGCTGGGTGGCGCACTGGCAGGAGATGATCAGCGACCCGGGCATGAAGATCGGTCGGCCGCGCCAGCTCTACACCGGTCCGGTCAAGCGCGAGTACACGCCGATCACCAAGCGCTGAACGGGTTCCGTTCAGCCCGCCCGCGTCACCCCGTTTCGATGAGCGCGGCGACCTCCGCCGCGTCGGCGCGGCGCATCGGTTTGCCGTCGACCGGTGACACCGGCGATTGGCGGATGCCATCGAGCGGGAACACCACGATCTCCACCGGCTGGTCATCGACCGCGAGACGCAGCGCGGGCTGTTGCACGACACGCTCGGCGGTGTAGCGCAGGCGCCGCTCGCCCACCTCGAACGGGATGCGCTCGTCCATCAGGCGCAGGCTGAGGGTCTCGACGCGCTCGGCGAAGGCGTGCAGCAGCACATCGTCGTGCTGGGTCGCGGTGCCGGCGAGCACCGGTCCGACGAGCCGTGGCTGGAAGTCGCGCAGCCGCCGCATGACATCGAGCGCCACGAGGCGCTGTGCGAGCAGCGACTCCACATGCGATTCACCGCCGAACAGGCGTTGGTATTCCTGCAGCGCCTCCTCGATCTCGATGTTGCGCGGCAGCAAGGAGCCGTCGACGATGCCGAAGCGCTCGGCGGCTTTACGCTTGGCGAAGAGGAAATCACGCACCCCGTGTTCGGACATCACCCGCGCCGCTTCCTGTGCCACGGCGCGACGCAGGTGCTCCGCGCGCGGCGAGGGCTTCTTCAAAAGATCGGCTCGGCAGTGGTGGGGTCGACGGTGCCGACGCCCGAAGTGCCGACCCCGGCCATCTCGTTGCCGCCGAGGATGCCGCCGGTCGGCATGCGATCGAGCATGAAGGTCTCGAAGATGCCGTCCGGGTCGTCGACGCTCGCCAATCCGCCGGTCTCGAGCGAGACCCGAGCCTGCAACAGACCTTCCGGCATCGGCCAGCCGCGCTGCGGCACACCGGCGAGCGCGTCGCGCATGAAGTCGGTCCAGATCGGCACGGCGGTACGGCTGCCTTCCTCGCCTTCGCCGAGGGGCTGGGCCTGGTCGAAGCCCACCCACACGGTCGCGACGACGCTGCGGCTGTAGCCGTTGAACCAGGTGTCGCGCGATTCGTTGGTGGTGCCGGTCTTACCGGCGATGTCGCTGCGGCCGAGCGCGCGAGCACGCACCCCGGTGCCACGCACGACCGCTTCGCGCATGAAGTCGGTCATCAGCCACGCGTTCGCCGCGCTGATGGCGCGCGGCGCGCGCAGCGCTTCGGGCAGGTTGCAGCCCGTCGCGCCTGCCGCGTTGTCCTCGGCATCGCAGCCCGCGCGGCGCGGCGCGGACTGGAAGACGATCTCGCCCTTCGGGTCCTCGATGCGGTCGATGAACCAAGGTTGCACGCGGTAGCCGCCGTTCGCGAACACGGCGTAGGCCGTGGCGACCTGCAGCGGTGTCGCGCTGTTGGTGCCGAGCGCGAGCGTGAGGTTGCGCGGCAGCCGGGCGCGCTCGAAGCCGAACCGTTCCGCCCAAGCCATGGCCGGTGACATCCCGACCGCCTGCAGCAGCCGGATCGATACGAGGTTGCGGGATTTCACCAGCGCCTCGCGCAGCCGCGTCGGGCCGTAGAATTCGCCGCTCGAGTTCTCCGGCCGCCAGGCCTCTTCCATGCTCGAATCGTCGATCACGAACGGGGCATCGAGGATCAGCGAGGCCGCTGTGAAGCCGTTCTCGAG
The DNA here is from genome assembly GCA_937920275.1 of uncultured Pseudomonadota bacterium. Taxonomy (GTDB): domain Bacteria; phylum Pseudomonadota; class Gammaproteobacteria; order Steroidobacterales; family Steroidobacteraceae; genus UBA964. The sequence goes on along the minus strand of CALGVD010000123.1, from coordinate 13,621 downwards.
CGCCGCCGAGTACAGGAACGGTTTGAAGCCCGACCCGGGCTGGCGCTGCGCCTGCGTGGCACGGTTGAACTTGCCGGACTTGGCGTCGAAGTAATCGAAACCACCGACCAGCGCGAGGATGGCGCCATCGTCAGGTTTCAGAGCGACCAGCGCCGAGGCGGCCTCGGGCATCTGCGCGAGCCGTGCGTTGAGCGACGGCGGCGCGGCATCCGTCGCGCCCTCTTTGCCCGTGGCCTTGGTGGCAGTGAGCGTCACATAGACCAGATCGCCCCGCGCCACGATCTCGCTCGCGGCCTTGGGCGCTGCGCCTGTGCGGGCGCCGATCTTGGGCCGGGCCCAAGACAGCCCCTCCCACTCGATGTCGGCGTAGCCCTTGCCCCGCACATAGACCCGCGCCGCTTTCGGCCCGACCTGTATCACCACCGCAGGCAGCAACGGGTCGCTTGACGGACGGCCGACCAGCAGGTCCTCGAGCGTGTCCTCGGCGTCCGTCTCCTGCAGCGTGACGCGCTCGACGCCGCCGCGCCAGCCGTGGCGGCGGTCGTAGTCGATGAGCCCCGTGCGCACCGCACGGTTGGCCGCGGACTGCATTCTTGGGTCGATGGTCGTGTATATTTTGAAGCCCTCGTTCTGCGCAGCCGCCCCGAGCCGCTTCACGAGCTCGAGCCTCGCCATCTCGGCGAGGTAGGGCGCTTCGACATCGAAGCTCTGCGCGTGCTCCCGGGCCCGCACCTTCTCGGCGATCGCGCGCTGCTCAGCGGCTTCGTCGATGAGGCCGATCTCGCGCATGCGCCGCAGCACATAACGGCGCCGCTCGGCCGCCGCCTCAGGGTTGCTGATCGGGTTGTAGCGCGACGGTGCCTGCGGCACTCGGGCCAGCGTCGCGGCTTCGGCCAAGCTGAGTTCGTCGAGGTTCTTACCGAAGTAGTAGTCCGCCGCCGCAGCCACGCCATAGGTGCGTTTGCCGAAGCTGATGACATTGAGATAGAGCCCGAGGATCTCCTGCTTCGAGAACTCACGCTCGATGCGGTAGGTCAGGAACATCTCCTGTACCTTGCGCCGCCAGGTGCGATCCTGCGTCAAGAACAGGTTGCGGGCCGTCTGTTGGGTGATCGTGCTCGCGCCCTGCAGCCGTCGGCCCGGCACGACATTCACCAGCAGCGAGCGTGCGATGCCGGGGTAATCGAACCCCGAATGTTGGAAGAACTGGTCGTCCTCGGCGGCGATGAAGGCCTGCCGGACCATCTCCGGGACCTCGTCGTAGGTCACCGGGATGCGCCGCTGTTCGCCGATCTGCGCGATCAGCTTGCCGTCGCGCGAGTAGACCCGCAGCGGTACCTGCAGCTCGATCTGACGCATCGCCTCGACGCTCGGCAGCGAGGGCTGCACGAACACATAGGCGCCCGAGATCAGGGTGGCGACGACGAGTGCCAGCCCGGCGAGCGCCGCGCCGGCCCAAAGGGCCAGTTTCTGGAAGGAGAATTTCACGGCACGCCGATATTACCGGATTGCAGGGGTCCGCTGATGACGCGGCCGCCTCGCGGGCGGCGGCGCCCCCGGCTGGGATATCCTGCGGGTATGGAGGATCTGCGGAACATCTTCTTGGTAGGCCCGATGGGTTCGGGCAAGACCGCTGTGGGCAAACGGCTCGCCCGTCGGCTGCGATTACCGTTCGTGGACTCGGACCTCGAGATCGAGCGTCGCACCGGGGCTGACATCACCCTCATATTCGACAAAGAAGGCGAGGCAGGGTTCCGCGTCCGTGAGTCGGCTGTCATCCTCGATCTGGTCTCGCAGCCGGGTCTCGTGGTCTCGACCGGCGGTGGCGCGATCCTGCTGCCCGAGAACCGTGCGGCGATGCAGTCGAGCGGAACGGTGGTCTATCTCGAGACCTCGGTCGCCCGGCAGGCCGAGCGTGTGCGACGCAGCGCCCACCGGCCGTTGTTGGCGGGCGCCACCGATCTGACGGCCCGCTTGGCCGAGCTGATGGCGCACCGTGCACCGCTCTATGCCGAGGTCGCGCATCTCACGGTCCGGACCGACGGCAGTCGCGTGCAGGACATCGTCGAGCGCATCGTCGCAGCCTTGCCGGACCGTATACTCTGACCGTGGACCTGCCCGTTCCAGCCCTCACGGTGCCCTTGGGCGACCGCTCGTATCCGATCTACATCGGCGAGGGGTTGCTGCACGATGCCGCGCTGTTGGCGGCGCTGCTGCCCGCGCGTCAGGTCGCGGTGGTCACCAACGACATCGTCGGTCCACTCTATGCACCGCGTCTGCAGGCGGCCCGCGCAGCCGCCGTCGGCACCGCGGCCGCGCCGCTGCTCGAGATCGTGCTGCCCGACGGTGAGCGCCACAAGACGCTGCCCACCGTTTCGCGCATCCTGGATACCCTGGTCGCCAACCGTTTCGCGCGCGACGACCTCGTGGTCGCGCTCGGCGGCGGCGTGGTCGGTGACATGACGGGCTTCGCCGCCGCGTGCTACCAGCGCGGCGTCGGCTTTCTGCAGGTGCCGACCACGCTGCTCGCGCAGGTCGACTCCTCGGTCGGCGGCAAGACCGGCGTCAACCATCCGGGCGGCAAGAACCTGATCGGTGCTTTCCATCAGCCCCTCGCAGTGCTCGCCGATACCGCGACGCTCGTGACGCTGCCGCCGCGCGAACTGCGCGCCGGTCTCGCCGAGGTGGTGAAGCACGCGCTGATCTGCGATGCGGATTTCTTCGCCTGGCTGGAGGCGAACGCCGATGCCTTGCTCGCGCTCGACCCCGCAGCGCTCGCGCACGCGGTGCAGCGCTGCTGCGCCATCAAGGCGGGCGTGGTCTCGCGCGATGAGCGCGAGACCGGTGAACGGGCGCTCCTCAACCTCGGCCACACTTTCGGGCACGCCATCGAACAGGTGACCGGGTTCGGTCCTTGGTTGCATGGCGAGGCGGTGGGCGTCGGGCTTGCGATGGCGGCGGGGATGTCGCAGCGCGCCGGTTGGTTGCCCGCGGCGGAGGCCGCGCGCGTGGATTCTTTGCTGGCACGGCTCGGGCTGCGCACCGAGGCGCGCGGTGCCGTGACGCCTGACGCGGCGCGTGCCGCGATGCAGCTCGACAAGAAAGTCCAGGGTGGCAAGCTGCGGCTCGTGCTGCTCAAAGGTATCGGTCGCGCGTTCGTCACCGCCGACTGGCCATCGGACGCCTTCGAGGCGACGCTCGTGGCCCATCTGTCATGACCACGGCGGCCCTGAACGACGCCCCGCTCGCACCTTACGCCGCGCACGACACCACGAGCCGCGGTCGCCGCGTCCCGGAGCCCCCGCCTGCGACCCGCGGGGAGTTCCAGCGCGACCGCGACCGCATCATCCACTCCAATGCCTTCCGCCGCCTCGTCTACAAGACACAGGTGTTCGTGAACCACGAAGGCGATCTCTACCGTACGCGCCTCACGCACTCGATCGAGGTCGCGCAGATCGGCCGTAGCATCGCCCGCGCCCTGCAGCTCAACGAGGCGCTCACCGAGGCCATCTGCCTCGCGCATGACCTCGGCCACACCCCCTTCGGTCATGCCGGGCAGGACGCGCTCAACGAGTGCATGCGCGAGTACGGCGGTTTCGAGCACAACCTGCAATCGCTGCGCGTGGTCGACCTGCTGGAGGAGCGCTACGCCGATTTCGACGGATTGAACCTCACCTATGAGACGCGCGAGGGCATCCTCAAGCACTGTTCGGCGGCCAATGCCCGCAGCTTGGGCGACATCGGCGAGCGGTTCCTGCGGCGCGAGCAGCCCTCGCTCGAGGCGCAGCTCGCGAACCTCGCCGACGCGATCGCCTACAACAACCACGATGTCGACGACGGACTGCGCTCAGGTCTGATCGAGGTCGAAGCGCTGCGCGGCACGGCGCTGTTCGGCGACGCCTACGACGAGACGCTCGCCGCGCACCCCGGGCTCGCGGGGCGTCGCCTCGTGCACGAGACCATCCGTCGCATGATCGGCAGGGTGGTGGGGGATGTGATCATCGCCACGCGTGCGCGCATCGCGACCGCGTCGCCGGCGTCCATCGACGAAGTGCGCACGCAGCCCGCACCGCTGGCGGTGATGAGCGAGGCGGTGTACGCGGCGCACACCGAGCTGAAGCGGTTCTTGAACGCCAACCTCTACCGCCACAGCCGCGTGCTGCGCATGACCGAGCAGTCACGCCGCATGCTGCGGGAGCTCTTCGAGGCGCTGCTCACGGACATCGACCTGCTGCCCGCCGAGCACCAGCGCGCGGCGCGGGACGCCGAAGCCGCGGGTGGCCGCGCGGGCCGCGCCCGTGTGGTGGCGGACTATGTGGCCGGGATGACGGACCGGTTCGCCATCCTCGAGCACCGGCGCCTGTTCGACCCCGACGCCCAGCCCTAGAGCTTCGCCGCCTCGTCGCGCAGTTCGCGGCGCAGGATCTTGCCGACATTGGTCTTCGGCAGTTCCTTCCTGAAATAGACGTGCTTCGGCAACTTGTAGCCCGTGAGCGCGGTACGGCAGTGATCGATGACCTGCTCCTCGGTGAGCGTCGGATCCTTGCGGACCACGAACAGCGCGACCGCTTCGCCCGATTGCTCGCTCGGCTGCGCCACCGCAGCGGCCTCGAGGATGCCCGGATGCGTCACCGCGACGCTCTCGACCTCGTTCGGGTACACATTGAAGCCGGAGACGTTGATCATGTCCTTCTTGCGGTCCTCGATGTAGACGAAGCCGCGGGCGTCGATGCGGCCGATGTCGCCGGTGCGCAGCCAGCCGTCCGGCAACATGACCTTCGCGGTCTCCTCGGGGCGGTTCCAATAGCCCACCATGACCTGGGGTCCGCGCACGCAGATCTCCCCGGACTGGCCGATGGGCAGCATGTTGCCATCGTCGTCGGCGATGCCGATCTCGGTCGAGGAGATCGGCAGTCCGATCGAGTCGTTGAAGTCCTCGGTGATCGGGTTGATGCATGCGCCGGGCGAGGTTTCGGTGAGACCCCAGGCCTGGGTGAGGATGCAGCCCGTCACCTGCTTCCAACGCTCTGCGACGGTGCGCTGCACAGCCATGCCGCCGCCGAGCGTGCAACGCAGCGCGCTGAAGTCGACCTTCTCGAAGCCCGGCGTGTGCAGCAGCGCGTTGAACAGCGTGTTGACGCCGGAGATGAAGGTGAACCTGTACTTCGCGATTTCTTTGACAAAGGCCGGGAAGTCGCGCGGGTTGGTGATGAGGACGTTGGTCCAGCCGAGCCGCAGGAAGACGATGCAGTTCCCGGTGAGCGCGAAGATGTGGTACAGCGGCAGTGCGGTGATCGCGGTGCCGTGCGTGTCGCGCGGCCAGGCAGGCTCGGTCCAGGCCGTGGATTGCAGCACATTGGCCGCGATGTTGCCGTGGCTCAGCATCGCGCCTTTCGAGACGCCGGTCGTGCCGCCGGTGTACTGCAGGAAAGCGAGATCGTCGTGGCCGAGGTCGATCTGTTGCAGCGCATGACGCGCGCCGACGGCGAGCACATCGAGGAAGCGGTGGTGGCCCGGCAGCGACCATGCGGGGACCTGCTTGCGTACGGTACGCACCACGAAGTCTACGATGGCGCCCTTCGGGAAGCCGAGCAGCTCGCCGACACTGGTCACCACCACATGCTTCACCTGCGTGCGGCCGATGACCTCCTGCAGCACATGGGCGAAGTTCTCGAGGATCACCACCGTCTCGGCGCCCGAGTCCTTCAGCTGGTGCTCGAGCTCGCGTGCGGTATAGAGCGGGTTGGTGTTGACCACCGTACCGCCGGCGCGCAGCACTCCGAAGAGTGCGATCGGGTACTGCAGCAGGTTCGGCATCATGATGGCGACGCGGCCGCCGCGCTTGAGGCCGGTGTGTTGCTGCAGCCAGGCACCGAACGCGCGGGTCTGCGTATCGAGGTCGCGATAGGTGATGTTGCGGCCCATCTGCACGAACGCGACCCGGTCGGCGAAGCGCGTGAAGCTCTCCTCGGCGAGGTGTGCGACAGAGCGGATCTGCAGCGGGTCGATGTCAGCCGGCACGCCGGTGGGGTAGGAGTCGAGCCAATGGCGGGGAGTTGTCATGCCCTGACTTTAGCCCGAGGTCAGCGTTGCAGCAACGGACGCAACGCCGGCCACATCGTCTCGAGCATCATGGGCTGGGCTTTGGCCGTGGGGTGCAGACCGTCCGCTTGGATCATGCCCGGTTCGAGTGCGATCTTTGACAGGAAGAACGGCTCGAAGGCGAGTCGGTGCTGGCGGGCGAGGTCGCGGAACACCTTTTCGAAGCCTTCCGAGTACCGCGCCCCGTAATTCGGCGGGATCTTCATGCCGAGCAGCAGCACTTGGGCGCCGGCGTCCTTGGAGAGGACGATCATCCGCTCGAGGTTGGCGCGAGAGGTCTCGAGGGGCAGCCCCCGCAGCCCGTCGTTGCCGCCGAGCTCGAGGATGACGATGGCGGGACGGTGTACGGAGAGCGCTCGGGGCAGCCGCGCGAGGCCCCCGGTCGTGGTCTCGCCGCTGACGCTGGCGTTGGCCACGCGGTACCCGTAACCTTGTGCCTTCAGGCGGTTTTGGAGGAGGGCGACCCAGCCCTCTTTGGCCGTCAACCCGTACCCTGCGCTGATGCTGTCGCCCACCACCAAAATAGCGGGGGCGGGCGTGGCAGCGGGTGACGCAGCGGCCGGTGCCATCGACAGCAACAGTCCAACGGACAGGGAAGCGATCAGTTTGAGCAACAAAGAAACAGTCCTCGAGGCACAAGATCTGGGTAAGGAGGTTAGCAGTCCGGAGGGGCCGCTCGCCATCGTCCGCGAGGTGTCCTTCCAGGTGCGTGCCGGAGAATCGGTCGCGATCGTCGGCGCCTCGGGCGCAGGCAAGTCTACGCTCCTCGCTTTGCTCGCCGGGCTCGACCTGCCGAGTTCCGGCCGGGTGCTGCTCGCCGGCCAAGACCTGAACTCGCTCGACGAGGACGGCCGCGCCCGGCTGCGAGCCGAACGGGTCGGATTCGTGTTCCAGTCCTTCCACCTCGTGCCGGCGCTGACGGCGCTCGAGAACGTGATGCTGCCGCTCGAGCTCGCCGGTCGCCGCGACGCCCGTGCGGGCGCCCGCGAAGCCCTCGAGCATGTCGGCCTCGGCAGCCGCGTCGGTCACTATCCGCGCCAGCTCTCGGGCGGCGAACAGCAGCGCGTCGCCATCGCCCGCGCGTTCGTGGTGCGCCCGGCGGTGTTGTTCGCGGACGAGCCCACCGGCAACCTCGACACGGTCACCGGCGGTCGCATCGCCGACCTGTTGTTCGATCTCAACGCGAGATCCGGCACCACGCTGCTCCTCGTGACCCACGACCGCGACCTCGCTGCACGGTGCGGCCGTATGCTCGTCATGGAGGCGGGGCGGCTCGCCCCCGGCTGACATGGCCACCGTCAACGCCATCCCGCTCGCCCTGCGTCAGCTCGCCCGTGAGTGGCGTTCAGGCGAACTCGGCATCCTGTTGCTCGCGTTGACGGTCGCGGTCGCCGCACTCACCGGCGTCGGTTTCCTCGTCGATCGCATCAAACAATCGGTCGCGCTGCAGGCCAACGAGGTGTTGGCTGCCGACCTGCGCCTCGAGTCACCGCGCCCCATCGGGGATGCCTACGAGACCGAGGCGCGGCGCCGAGGCCTCACCGTCGCACGCTCGACCTCGGTGCTCAGCATGGCGCAGTTGGGCGAGGCGACCCAGCTTTCCAATGTGCGCTTCGTCGGCGACGGCTACCCGCTGCGGGGTAAGGTCGGCGTCTCAGGGACCGCCTTCGGCGCGCCGGTCTCGGTGTCCGCCGGGCCACCGCGGGGCGAGGTCTGGCCGGACTCAAAACTGCTCTCCACGCTCGGCGGCGAGGTCGGCGCAACGTTGACCGTGGGTGAGCTGAGCTTGCGTGTCAGCCGCGTGCTCATCACCCGTCCCGATCAGGGCGGCGGTTTCGCCGAGCTCGCGCCCTCGATGCTGGTGCACCGTGACGATCTCGAGGCCGCGAAGCTGCTGCAGCCCGGCTCGCGCGCGAGCGAGGCCGTGCTGTTCGCGGGCGAGACGAAAGCGGTCGCCGACTTCAAAAAATGGCTCGACGGTACGCGTCAACGCGGCGAACGGTTGCTCGATGTCAGCGAGGCGAGCCCGCAGATCCAGACCGCGACCGACCGCGCTGGGCGGTTCCTGTCGCTCGCGAGCCTGGTCGCCGTGCTGCTCTGCGCGGTCGCGGTCGCGATGGCCGCGCGTCGCTATGTACAGCGTCATCTCGACTCGGTCGCGCTCCTCAAGACCCTGGGCGCGAGCCGTATGTTCACGCTCACGGTGTCGCTGGTGCAGCTCTTCGTGATCGCGGTCGCGGCCTCGATCCTGGGGGCGGCGATCGGCTACCTCGCGCAGGAGTGGTTGTTGCGGGCGCTGCAGGGGCTGTTGCGTACGGATCTTCCGACCGCAGGCTTCGCGCCGCTCGGCCTCGGCTTCATGACCTCGATCGCGCTGCTCGCGGGATTCGCGCTGCCGCCGCTGCTGCAGCTCTCGCGCGTGCCCGCCATCCGCGTGCTGCGTCGCGATATCGGTGCGCCGACGCCGCTCGTCTGGCTCGCTTTCGGCCCCGCCGTGCTCGCGGTCGCGTTCCTCGTGTGGTGGGTGGTGCGCGAGCCGCGCCTCTTCGCCGGCTTCATCATCGGTCTTGCGATATTTTTGGGTGTGCTTGCGGTCGCTGGTTGGCTGTTGGTGCGCTTCGCCGGCTCGCTGCGCGGGACGGTCGGCGTGTCCTGGCGCTACGGCATCGCCAACCTGAGCCGGCGTCGCGGCGAGAGCATCGTGCAGATCGTCGCCTTCGGCTTGGGCCTGATGGTGCTGCTGCTGCTCGCGGTGGTGCGGAACGACCTGTTGGCGGATTGGAAACGCAGCCTCCCCGAGGACCTCCCCAACTTCTTCTTCATCAACATCCCGCCCGATGTGCAGGCCGAGTTCGGTACCTTCCTCGAGGCGCGTGGTGCCGAGACCTCGCGCGCGCTGCCGATGATCCGCGCGCGCCTGACGGACATCAACGGTCGGTCGGTGACCGACCTCACGTTCAAGGACGATCGCGGCGAGCGCTTCGCGAACCGCGACCAGAACATCACCTGGCAGGCCGATCTCGGCGATGACAACAAGGTCATCGAGGGCCGTTGGTGGACGAAAGCCGACCACGGCAAGCCTTTGGTCTCGATCTCCGATGAGTACCAGCAGGAGCTCGGCCTCAAGATCGGCGACCGCATGACCTTCGACATCGCAGGCGAGACGCTCGAAGCCGAGGTGGCGAGCGTACGAAAGATCGAGTGGGACAGCTTCCAGCCGAACTTCTTCCTCGTGTTCCCGCCGGGGCTGCTCGATGAACTCGCCGGTACCTGGATGACGAGCGCGTACTTGGAGAAGGGCGAGGGACAGGTGGTCGCGGAGCTCGTGCGGCGCTATCCGAGCGTCTCGGTGTTCGACCTCGATGACATCCTCACGCAGGTACGCAGCGTCATCGACAAGGCCGCCCTCGCGGTACAGAGCGTGTTCCTCTTCACGCTCTTGGCGGGCATCGTCGTGCTGCTCGCCGCCGTGCAGGCGACGCGCGACGAGCGCCGCTACGAGAGCGCCATGTTGCGCACGCTCGGCGCGAGCCGCAGCACCGTCGCCCGCGGCATCCTCGCCGAGTTCACCGCGCTCGGGCTGCTCTCGGGTTTGCTCGCCGCGATCGGCGCGACGCTCGCAGGGTATTTCATCGCGCGTGAGTTCCTCGAGGTGCAGTACAGCTTCGATGCGACGCTGTGGGTGGTCGGACTCTTGGGCGGCGGCGGGTTGGTGGCCGCCAGCGGTTGGCTCGCCACGCGCTCGGTGCTGAAACAACCGCCGGCCAGCACGCTGCGCGGCGGCTGAGGCGGATCAGACGATGCGCGAACCACCCGTTCCCACCAAGCAGGCCAAGATGGTCGGCTGGTACAACGCCGATGTGCTCGCGCAGTCGGCGTGGATGATGACCGTCGCCAATCTCTTCGGCCGGCACTCGGACTCGCGTCTCATCGAAGCGCTCTCCAACCAGCCGCAGGGCGTCTTCCGCTTCGAGGCCGACGCACCGGAGGGCGAATTCTGGTTCGACTTCGTGAGCGATGTCGGTGATGGCTTCAACCCCACCTACACCGTCGCGCGCGGCATCGCCGCCGCGGAGCTCGATGTCGAGGGCGCGGACGGCGCCGTTGTGCACACCCGCGCGGGCAGCGTGCTCGTGTTCGGTGGTGATCAGGTCTATCCGTATCCCACGCGCGGCGCCTACGAAGAGCGCACCGAAGCCCCATACGCCGCAGCCTTCGCGGCCGCCGGTCGCACGCCCAAAGTATTCGCAGTGCCCGGCAACCATGACTGGTTCGACAGTCTGATCGCGTTCTCGCGGCTCTTCTGCCGTCCCGAGCGCGGCTTCGCAGGTTGCGCCACCGGCCAGACCCGCAGCTACTTCGCGCTGCAGCTGCCCGGGGACTGGTGGCTTTGCGCCGTCGACCTTCAGTTCGGTTCCGAGATGGACGAGCCGCAGGAGCGTTATTTCCGTGATGTCTCGGCGCGCATGCCCCCGGAAGCCAACATCATCCTCTGCGTGCCGAGCCCGCAGTGGATCTACGCCGAGAGCTATCCGGCGTTCACCGGCTACTCCGACGATTCCTTGCGCGACCTCGAGGAGCGTGTGCTCGGCCGCAAGATCGCCGTGTTCCTCACCGGCGACCTGCACCACTACAAGCGCCACGAGAGCGCCGACGGCCAACAGAAGATCGTCTCCGGCGGCGGCGGGGCGTTTTTGCATCCGACACATGTGCCCGCGGGAGATACGCTCCGCACCGGCCACAAACTACGCGCCACCTTCCCCGACGCCGACACCTCGCGGCAGATGACCTGGCGGAACCTCCTTTTCCCCTGGCTCAACCCGGGCTTCCTGGGCCTCGTCGGTATCTTTTATCTGTTGTCCGCGTGGTTCGCCTCAGCGACCTTCGGGCCGGAGGATCTGACCTCGCTGCCGGCTGCGCTGTTGGCGGCGCTCGAAGGCGCGCTGCGCGAGCCGGTGAACGGTTTGTGGCTTCTGCTGTTCGTCGCCGCGATCATCTTCTTCACCGACACCCACTCCAAGTGGTACCGCCTCATCGGCGGTTTCGCGCACGCCTGCACGCACCTCGCCGCGGCGTTCTTCTCGGGTTGGTTGTCGCTGTGGTTCACGACGCAGGTGCTGGGGCTGACCTTCGGCTCGCTGCCCCAGATGGCGCTCGCGGGCCTCATCACCTTCACCGTCGGTGCGTTCGCTGGCGCGCTGGTGATGGGCGGTTATCTCTTCCTATCGTTGCGGTTCTTCGGTCGACACGCCAATGAGGCGTTCTCCTCGCTGCGCGTGCAGGACTACAAACAGTGGCTGCGGCTGCGCATCGACGCCGCAGGCGCGCTCACCATCCACGCCATCGGCATCGACCGCGTACCGCGCCGCTGGCGCGGGCCTGTCGAGCGGCCGGAACCTGACGATCCGCGCGCCACCGCACCACGCCTCATCGACCGCGTGACCCTGCGGCCGCTGGGGCAGGGGCGGTATGGGGTGGGGCACACTCAAACAGACCACCCAAAGAGGGCAGCCCGATGATCTTCCGTTCCTCCGTCGCTCTGCTGCTCTGCGTTCTCAGCGCCAACGCCTTGGCCGAGACGGAGAGCTTCGTCTTCTACCGCCAAGACACGCAGATCGGTCGGCTCGTGGTGGAGGTCGATGGCAACGCCGCCAAGATCGACTTCGACATCAAGGACAACGGACGCGGTCCGACTGTGGCAGAGACGCTGACGCTCGATGCCGAGGGTCTGCCCGGCGATTGGAGGATCACCGGTACCCAGACCTTCGGCGGCAAGATCGACGAGGCCTTCCGGCGGCGCGGCGCCACTTCGAACTGGAAAGACTCGGGCGGCCCTGGCAGCGCGAAGGGGGCTTCGAAGCTCTACATCGCGCAGAGCGCAAGTCCGTGGGCCTTGCAGCTCTACGCGCGCGCGATCCTCAAAGCAGGGGGTCCGCTCGATGTGCTGCCGGGCGGCACGCTCGCGCTGACCAAGGGCGAGCGGCTGACCCTCAAGGGCGCAGCAGGCGAACTCGCGGTCACACGTTACGATCTGACCGGGCTCGATCTCAACCCGACGATCATGCTGCTGGACGATGCCAACCGCCTGATCGCGCTACCGTCTGCGAGCGGCGGCATGGTCCGCACCGGCTTCGAGGGCGAGAATGCGCGTCTGCGCAAGCTTGCGGCCGATTGGCAAAGCGCGCGGTGGGCGGTCCTCCAGCGTGAGTCCGCAAAACGCTTCGACGGACCCGTCCGCATCGTCAACGTCCGTCTCTTCGATCCGGTGGCGAAGCAGTTGACGGCGCCCATGTCGGTGGTCGTCAACGGGCGGACGATCAGCGGCGTACAGCCGGTCGACAGCCCGGCGACGCCGGGCGAGACCGTGATCGACGGGGCGGGCGGCACGCTCGTCCCCGGGATGTTCGAGATGCACGGCCACCTCGGTGAGAGCGGTGCGATGCTCAACCTGCTTGCGGGTGTGACCGGCGTCCGCGACATGGGCAACAGCAACAGCGTGCTCGATGCGCTCGACCGCAGGATCATCGCCGGCGAAGTGGCGGGACCGCGGATCGTGCGCAGCGGCTTCGTCGAAGGCAAGTCGCCCTTCAGCGCCAACAACGGCTTCGTCGTCGACAGCGAAGCGCGGGCGGTCGAGGCCGTCCGCTGGTACGCGGCGCGCGGTTTCACGGCGATCAAGATCTATAACAGCGTCAACCCGCAGTGGGTGCCGGCATTGGTCGCGGAGGCGCGCAGGCTGGGTTTGCGGGTCATGGGGCATGTCCCCGCCTTCACCAGCGCCGACGCGATGATCGCGGCGGGCTACGACGAGATCACGCACATCAACCAGTTGGCGCTCGGATGGATCATCAAGCCCGGTGAAGACACCCGGACGCTGTTCCGGTTGACGGCGCTCGGTCGCTTGTCGGGGCTGGACCTCGACTCCGCCGCGGTGCAGTCGACGCTCGATACGATGAAAGACAAGGGTATCGCCCTCGATCCGACGATCGGTATCCACGAGAACCTGCTGCTCAACCGCGACGGCAGCGTCGCTCCGGGTGCGACGGACTATTTCGCGAACATGCCGATCGGCGTTCAGCGCGATCTCAAGCAGGCGTGGTCGAACCCCGATACTTTCGGTGGCGATGCCAGTGCCAAAGTGGCGTTCGACAAGTTGATGGACCTGCTGCGTCGCGCGCATGCCAAAGGCATATTCATCGTGCCCGGGACCGACACCGGCGGATCTTTGACCTATCACCGCGAACTCGAACTGCTCGTCAAGGCCGGGTTCACGCCTGCTGAGGCATTGGCACGCGCGACGCTCGAGATGGCGCGCTACCTCGGCATCGACCAGACGACCGGGTCCGTCGAGCGCGGCAAACGGGCGGATTTTTTCCTGATCCCCGGTGATCCGACCCGCGACATCAAAGCGATCAAGACCGTATCGCTGGTCGCCAAGGACGGCGTGTTCTATCTGCCGACCGAGGTGTATCCGCGTCTCGGCATCAAGCCGTTCGTCGCCGCACCCAAGATCACCGGA
>CALGVD010000122.1 GCA_937920275.1 uncultured Pseudomonadota bacterium | reverse complement strand
AAGGGTCGGGGCTACGACCGCCTGCAGGTCGACCTGAACTGGACATACTGACCGGGTCCGGCCCGTGAACCGGCAGGGTCCCATGAATTTTCCGTGACGGAGCCTGTGGCGGGGTGTCCGCCGGGATAAAATATCGGACTGCGGCCGTCCCCCCGTCGCCTCCGTCCGGGAGTCTTGATGAGTCCGTCGATTATCTTGGTGCTGATCGTAGCGCTCGCGGTGCTGGCCTTCCAGATCGGGAAGGCGCGTTCCATCGCGGTGGCGGGCGGTCCGCGCAATACCCGATCACTGCACTCTCTGCCTGGCCACTACGGTCTGCTGACGGCGTTCTGGTGCGTGTTGCCCGCGTTGGCGGTGTTCGGCGTCTGGGTCGTTTTCCAGGACTCGGTGCTCACCCGGCTGGTGCTGTCGAACATGCCCGCCGAGCAGCAGGCACTGCCGGCCGATCAACTGGGCCTGCTGCTCAACGACCTGCGCAACGTGGTCGCCGGCAATATCCCTGCTTCGATGGTGTCCGATCCCGTCAGGCAGGCGGCCGGCGATTTCCTGCGCCTGCAGCGTGTCGCCCATCTCTCGCTCGCCGGTGTCGCGTTGGGTATCGGCGTGCTGGCGCTGCTTTGGGCGCGGCGACGCATCCGACCCGAACTGCGTGCGCGCAATGAATACGAGCGCATGGTCGAATGGGCGTTGTTCGCCTGTTCGGCGGTGGCCGTCCTCACCACCCTCGGCATCGTCCTCTCGATCGTGTTCGAGGCCGGGCGTTTCTTCGGCACGGTGCCGTTCACGGATTTCCTCTTCGGCACCAACTGGAGTCCGCAGACCGCGATCCGTGCCGACCAGGTCGGATCCTCCGGTGCGTTCGGTGCAGTGCCTCTGTTCGTCGGCACGCTGCTGATCTCGGCGGTCGCCATGGTGGTCGCCGTGCCGCTCGGTCTTTTCTCGGCGATCTACCTCGCCGAGTATGCGTCGCCGCGCCTGCGGCGCATCGTCAAGCCGCTGCTCGAGGTGCTCGCGGGCGTACCGACGGTCGTCTACGGGTTCTTCGCCGTCACCACGGTCGGGCCGATGCTGCGGACCGTCGGTGAAGCCCTCGGCTTGTCGGTGGCGGGCGAAAGCGCGCTCGCCGCCGGTCTCGTGATGGGCATCATGATCATCCCGTTCGTCTCCTCGCTCGCCGACGACATGATCACCGCCGTGCCGCAAAGCCTGCGGGACGGCGCCTATGCCTTGGGTGCGACCCGGTCGGAGACCGTGCGTCAGGTGGTGCTGCGTGCCGCGTTGCCAGGGATCGTCGGTGGGGTCCTGCTCGCGGTGTCGCGTGCCATCGGCGAGACCATGATCGTCGTGATGGCCGCGGGGCTTGCGGCCAACCTCACCCTCAACCCGCTCGAAGCGGTCACCACGGTCACGGTCCAGATCGTCACGCTGCTGGTCGGCGACCAGGAGTTCGACAGCCCGAAGACGCTGGCGGCGTTCGCGCTGGGATTGATGCTGTTCCTCGTCACGCTGCTGCTCAACGTCATCGCCCTCTATGTCGTCAGGAAGTACCGTGAACAGTACGAGTAGCCGCCGGCCGCAAACCGCCGCCGAGACGCAGGACCGGGTGCGCGCCGGACTCGCGCGGCGCTATCGTGCCGAGCGCCGGTTCCGCGCCTACGGCATCGCGGCGATCACCTTCGGCGTCGCCTTCGTCATCTTCCTCTTCGGCACGGTGTTCTCCCAGGGTGTCTCCGCGCTGCGCCAGGCGTACCTCCAGATCGATGTCTTCTATGATCCTGAGATCATCGATCCCGCGGGCAACCGCGATCCGGACGATCTGATGGTCGCGGACTACCAGTCTTTGGTGCGCGCTTCGCTGCGCGAGCGCTTCCCGACCGTGGAGGGTCGGCCGGCGCTGCGCGAGCTGTACAGCATCGCCAGCAGCGCCGCGTCGGTCGGACTGCAGCGACGGGTGACCGCCGACCCCGATCTCATCGGTCAGCGCGAGCGGCTTTGGGTGTTGGCCGACGATACCGTCGACATGTTCCTGAAAGGCAAGGTGTCGCGGTCCGCGCCTCAGGAAGAGCGCCGCCTCTCCGATGCCCAGATCGGCCAGATCGATGTCTTGGAGTCGCAAAAAGCGCTCAAGCTGCGGTTCAACACAGCGTTCTTCAGCAACGGCGATTCGCGCGACCCAGAGCAGGCGGGCGTTCGGGGCGCGGTGGTCGGGTCGTTCCTCACGCTCTTGATCACATTGCTGCTGTCGTTCCCGATCGGCGTCGGCGCGGCGGTGTATCTCGAGGAGTTCGCACCCCGTAACCGGATGACCGACCTCATCGAAGTCAACATCAACAACCTCGCCGCGGTACCGTCCATCGTTTTCGGTCTGCTCGGTCTCGCGATGTTCATCAGTTTCTTCGGTCTGCCCCGCTCGGCGCCTTTGGTCGGCGGTCTGGTGCTCACGCTGATCACACTACCCACGATCATCATCGCCTCCCGTGCCGCCTTGAAGGCGGTGCCGCCCTCCATCCGTGAGGCCGCGCTCGGCATCGGTGCGTCGCGCTGGCAGACAGTCGTCCACCATGTGCTGCCGCTCGCGATGCCCGGGGTGTTGACCGGCGCCATCATCGGCATGGCGCGCGCGCTCGGCGAGAGTGCGCCGTTGCTGATGATCGGGATGGTGGCTTTCATCGTCGAGGTCCCCACCGGGGTGCTCGATCCCTCGACTGTGCTGCCGGTGCAGGTGTTCCTCTGGTCCGACCTGCCCGAGCGCGGGTTCGTGGAGCGCACCTCCGGCGCGATCATCGTCCTGTTGCTCTTCCTGATCGTCATGAATGCCGCGGCGGTCGTGCTGCGCAGCAAATTCGAGAAGCGTTGGTGACCGATATGCCTGAAAACAGACCCTCCCCGCCCATCGCCGGCTCCTCGCGGACCATCGGCGCGGTGACCACCGACAACCCGGTGTTCGCGTGCCGCGATGTCAATGTCCATTACGGCGACAAGCACGCCATCAAGCATGTCGACATCGATGTCGGCCGCAGTGAAGTGCTGGCCATGATCGGGCCCTCCGGCTGCGGCAAGTCGACCTTCCTGCGTTGCTTGAACCGCATGAACGACACCATCGAGAGCGCGCGTGTCACGGGCAGCATCATGCTCGACGGGCAGGACATCCACGACCGCAAGCAGGATGTCGTGCAGTTGCGGGCTCGGGTCGGCATGGTCTTCCAGAAGCCCAACCCCTTCCCGAAATCGATCTACGAGAACGTCGCCTACGGCCCGCGCATCCACGGCCTGGCCGCCGATCGCGGCGAGCTCGATGAGATCGTCAACACCAGCTTGCGTCGCGCGGGTCTTTGGGAGGAGGTCAAGGACCGCCTCAACCACCCCGGCACCAGCCTCTCGGGCGGTCAGCAACAGCGCCTTTGCATCGCACGCACGATCGCGGTGAACCCGGATGTGATCCTCATGGATGAGCCCTGCTCGGCGCTCGATCCGATCGCCACGGCGCGCATCGAAGACCTGATCGACGAACTGCGCGAGAGCTATGCGATCTGCATCGTCACGCACTCGATGCAGCAAGCGGCGCGGGTGTCTCAGCGCACGGCGTACTTCCACCTCGGTGATCTCATCGAGGTGGGCGAGACCAAGAAGATCTTCACCAACCCGCAGGCGAAGCTCACCGAGGACTACATCACGGGACGCTTCGGCTGAGGTCTGAGCCGAGACGGCTCAGGTATGCGGCGCGATACGCAGCCACTTGGTCGCCACCCACTTCTCGCCTTTCAGCACCGGCATGCCGCCATGCAGGGACTTCGTCCCGGGGTGTGGCCGGTCATAACTGAAGAACACCGCGTTGCCCTTGTTGGCAGCGACCTCGAGGCCGACATCCGGGAAATTCGTGGCGCCGCCCTCGAGCGGCGTGTTCAGGTACATCACGAGCGAGCCGACGCGCTGCCCGCCACGCGCAAGGAAGGCGGGCGCGCCCGGTAGCGTCGGGTCCATGTAGTCGTAGTGCGGACGGTATTCCTGGCCCACCCGGTAGCGCAGGATCTGCAGACCCTCGCCTTGGTCGCGCGGCCACTTGAGCAACGCGGCGATGCGCCGCTCGATACGGTCGATGAGCGGCGTCGCAGCGCGCGC
The DNA here is from genome assembly GCA_937920275.1 of uncultured Pseudomonadota bacterium. Lineage (GTDB taxonomy): Bacteria > Pseudomonadota > Gammaproteobacteria > Steroidobacterales > Steroidobacteraceae > UBA964. Next base: position 63,915 of record CALGVD010000122.1, on the reverse strand, counting down.
GAAACCGAAACCTGAACTGGTGCGTCCCTCGTGGGCCGTCTCCCCGCCGGTGTCGTTGTCGACCACCTGCGACGCGCTCATGCGACTGCGTGACAGGGTGACCAATTCGTCGCATTCCGTGTTGCTCAGCAATCCGCCGAACAGGATCACCCGCGGATGGGGCAGGGTGAAGAGCACTTTGACCTCGCGGTCGAGCGCTCGCACGACAGGCGGCGCCGTCAGACCGAAGGGTTGAGGCACTTGCAGCGCAGGCGGCGTCCCGTCACCTGCGGGTCGCTCCGACAAGGCCGGATCTTTGGCGCGTAACTGATCTTTGGCACGCAACTGGGCGAGGCGTGTCTCGAGCGCGCGCGTCAACACGGCGACCGCACGATCTTCCGGCCAACCGCGTTCGATCAACTGCGTGAGCAGCGCATCCGGCGCGTGCCCCGCCTCGGTCTGCGCGATCACCCAACGGTGCAGTTCGGGGGTCTCTTCCATCTGCGGCTCCATCCTCTGGATTCTAATCCGCATGGGGTCATCGTTGACATCTGCGCGCCGGACCTGTCGAACGACCGTCCGCCATCAAAATGTCACAAAGCGTTCATCTCGGTGTCATGGCCTGCACTTAGATTGCCGTCAGCGGTCGGGTTCGGCCGCATCCGATCCCTTACCCGCCCCGCCGCGTCATCCGGCCCGGCATCGACTGGTCCCCACGGAGTAGCCCATGAACGGTTCGTCCACTTCTCGCAATCTGTTCTTCCTTGCCGCCTCGGTTGCGGTGCTCGCCGGTTGCGGCGCCGAGGAGATCGCCTCGCCGGGCAGCGGCGGCAACATCACCATCAACAACCCCGCGCCGCCGCCCCCGCCCCCGCCGCCGCCGCCGCCGCCTTCACTGGTGATCCCGGCCGCTGGTTGCCCGACCATCAACGATCCCGCGGGTCTCACCGACCGTGGCACCATCGCCGGTACGACCGGAACCTATCGCAACTGCGAGCTTCCGGCGCGCATCACCCGCAGCATCAACCTGCCCCGTGTGGCCGGTCTTCTCTATTCGCTCGGCGGTCGCGTCGATGTCGGCGATGACTGCGGCGCCGCCGTCGGCAGCCCTGCCGGCAAGGCCTGTAATGTCAATCTGACCATCCAGCCGGGCGTCATCGTCTACGGCGCGGTCGGCGTTTCTTGGTTGCATGTCAACCGTGGCAACCGCATCACTGCGGCAGGCACGGCGACCCAGCCCATCATCTTCACCAGCCGTGACAATGTCCTCGGTCTCGCGACCGACGACTCACAGGGTCAGTGGGGCGGTGTCGTCCTCTCGGGTCGTGCACCGATCACCGATTGCACGATCGCGCCGGGCGCGACGCCGGGCTCCGTGAACTGCGAGCGCCAGGTCGAGGGTGCCGTGGATCCCGCCATCTACGGCGGCGCGACCCCCACCGACAACAGCGGCACGCTGCGTTATGTGCAGATCCGCTACTCAGGGTTCGTGCTCTCGGGCAACTCGGAACTGCAGGCGCTGACCACCGGCGGCGTCGGCTCGGGTACCACCATCGAGTTCTTCCAGTCGCACAACAGCTCGGACGACGGCTTCGAGTTCTTTGGCGGTACGCACAACGCTCGACGGGTCATCGTGACCGGCGCGGATGACGACAACATCGATCTCGACACCGGCTTCCGGGGCGTCCTGCAGTACGTCATCGCCGTACAGAAGACCTCGGGCGCCGCGGACTCCATGATCGAACTCGACAGCGCCAATGCCCTTGAAGATCAGACACCGCGCACCTTCATGAAGCTCGCGAACTTCACCTTCGTCCATCGCAACCCGTCGACCGGTAACAAGGCAGCGATGCTGTTCCGTGGTCAAGCCGATGCCGCGTTGGTGAACGGCGTGGTGACGACCCCCATCGCCGGTCTTCGCCTGTCCGGCGCCAACATCCTCACGACGAACGCAGCGGTTGATAAGGTCGGCGCGCCGGTGTTCAAGTCGGTGGTGATGCAGACGGGACCGACGCCCTTCGTCGAGGGTAGCGGGGTGACTGCGGCGCAGGCTGATGCAGCCTTCAACGTCGCGGGCAACAACAACTCCTCGGCGTTCACCGCGACGCTGTCGAACACTTTCATCAACGGTGCGAACGAGACGGCGCGGACCGCGACCGACCCGAAGACGGTCGACTCACGCTTCGACACCACCACCTATGTCGGTGCGGTGAAGGATCCGGCGGACACCTGGTTCGCCGGCTGGTCTTGCAATTCGGCGACGGCGAACTTCGGCGCCACCGGGTCTGCTTGCACGAGCCTGCCCCTGATCACGCCGTAAGGATCATGCCCAGCGGAGTGTGCGGGGCGGCGACGGTCTCTGTCGTCGTCCCCACCTCTCTTGACCGACTGTCGATATGAGGACTGCATGGACAATCTAGTTGCGGGATACCGCTCGCTTCTGATCGCTGCACTCGCGGTGCTCACGGCCGTCGCGGCGGCCCAAGAGGCGCCGCCCGCCGCCCCGCCCACCCCGGCTACAGAGGCGGATGTGGAAGAGGCCGTGGAGGTGGTGGATATCGATACGGTCGGCGAGGTCGTCATCGTCGGTCGTCGCGACCGCAACGTCCAGCAGGCTGCCAACCAGGTCCTCTCGGTGCTGTCGGCCGCTGACATCGCACGGACGGGCGAGGGCGACATCGCAGGCGCCCTGAGCCGCGTGACGGGCCTCAGCGTCGGCAGCAACGGCTTCGTCTATGTCCGCGGTCTCGGCGACCGTTACTCGCAGGCCTTCCTCAACGGATTGCCGCTGCCGAGTCCGGAGCCGCTGCGCCGCGCGGTGCCGCTCGATCTGTTCCCGACCGATGTCATCGCGTCCTCTGTCGTGCAGAAGAGCTACTCGGCGAATTTCACGGGCGAGTTCGGCGGCGGTCTGATCAATCTCACGACGCTCGCGGTCCCTCGCGAGCCGTTCCTCAAGTTCGGTTTCGGGCTGAGCGGCGACAGCGAGACGACGGGGCATCTCGGCTACACCCATTACGGCAGCAAGTACGACTGGACCGGCAGCGACAGCGGCGTCCGCGATGTGCCTCCGGCGATGGCGGCGTACTTCGCGAGCGGTCAACGGTTGAGCGGATACGGTACGGAGTCAGGGGACCTCGCCAAGGAGTTCGCCAACACCAACACCGGGCTCATCCAACGCAACGACAAGATCCCGGTGAACACCTCGTTCTCGTTGAGCGGCGGCACCTCCCGGGAACTCGGCGATGGCGAGCTGGGTGTCGTGGCCACCGCCGGCTACAGCCAGAGTTGGCTCACCAAAGACAACATCGAGCAGAACGCCGCGGATGCGGACCTCTCGGTCCTCGACAAGGACTACAGGCAGGTCTCGACCGAGAACCGCATCGTCGTCAATGGACTGTTCGGTCTGGGCTACGAGTTCGGTGAGGGAAACAAGATCCGGTGGACCAACCTCATCATCCGCGACACCCTGAAGCGCACCAGCCTCTCGGAAGGCAAGCAGAACAGCCAACGCCCTGACCGGGATTTCCTCGAGCAGGAGACCGGCTGGTACGAGCGGCAGGTGTGGAGCACACAGCTCAGCGGTGGTTTCAACTTCGACCCCGTCAAGATCGATCTGCGGGCGGCCTACGCCAACTCCAGCCGCAAGGCGCCCTTCGAGCTTGCGTTCGGCTACTCCCGCTCCAACATCGCCGCCGATCCCTATGGCGCGTATTTCATCAACCGCCTCGACAACGGTCAGACCGGCTTCGCGAGCATCGTGTTCTCCGAACTCGACGAGGACCTCTTAGCCTACGGCGCCGACGCGTCGTGGGAGATCACGCCGCAGTTCGTCATGTCTGCGGGATTGGAAGGTACGGACACCGAGCGTGATTCCGAGCGACGCGAGTTTTTGGCCATCGCGCCCTCGACTTTCCCGAGCGGTGTCGCGATGTTCCGCCCGGATTACCTGCTCGGTTCCGAGGTCGTCGACTTCTACGGGATCAGGGCCATCGAGACCACCGAATCGGACCCTGCCTTCACGGCGTCGCTTGAAACCCAGGCCGCCTACCTTCAGGTGCAGGCTGAGGTGACGGATGGCTTCGAGGTGAATGCGGGCGTGCGCTACGAGCAGGCCGAACAGTTGGTGGAACCGCGACAGGTGTTCGCTACACAGGCCGGGTCGTCCGCGGTGACCCGTCTTGATAACGACTACATCCTGCCCGCCCTGACGCTCACCTGGAAGTTCGCGGACGACATGCAAGCGCGTTTCAACGCTTCGCAGACGATCGCGCGTCCCCAGTTCCGCGAGTTGATGTTCCAGTCGTACTACGACCCCGAGAGCAACCGCGCCTATCGTGGAAACCCCTTGCTGATCGACAGCGAGTTCAAGAATGCGGAACTGCGCTGGGAGTGGTACTTCGCGCGCGATCAGCGCCTGTCGGCAGCCGGTTTCTGGAAGGAGATCGACAAGCCCATCGAAGCGTTCACCGGCTTCAACGACAACAATCCGGTCACGAGCTTCGCCAACGCGCCTGAGGCGACCCTGTACGGACTTGAGCTCGAGTCGCAGAAGTACTTTTTCCTGTCGGACATGACGGAGCGCGCGTTCTTCGCATCGCGCAGACTGGTGTTGATCGGTAACTACACCTGGTCGAAGTCCGAGATCAGCGTCAAGGATGGCGACACCACCGATGTGTTCGGTACGGTGACCCAGCCAGCGAGCAACTTCTTCCGCGACGGCGCCCCGCTGACGGGCCAGTCCGAGCACCTCGTCAATCTGCAGATCGGTCTCGAGGATGAGGATGCGCTGTCACAGCAGACGCTGCTCATCTCCTACGCCAGCGATCGGGTCACGAGCCGCGGTGCAGCGGGTCTCCCGGATATCTACGAATCCCCCGGCATCTCGGTGGATTTCGTCGCGCGCCAGGGCTTCCAGTTCCTCGGCAAGGGCATGGAGTTCAAGTTCGAGGCGCGTAACCTGCTGGGTCGTGAGTACAGCGAGTATCAGGAGCGCGGGCCGAACCGGATATACTTCAACCGCTACGATCGCGGGGTGAAGTTTTCGGCATCGATCTCGGCGAGCTTCTGAGGCGACCCTCAGTCGGCTGATCGCAACAGGTCGTTGATCGAGGTCTTCGTGCGGGTCTGTGCGTCGACTCTCTTGACGATGATCGCGCAGCCGAGCGAATGGGAGCCGTCCTTGGCGGGCAGGCTGCCGGGGACGACCACGGCGCCTGCGGGGACCCGGCCTTGGATGATACGGCCGCTCTCGCGGTCGTAGATCCGGGTGCTCTGGCCGATGAACACCCCCATCGAGATCACGGCACCGCGCTCGACCACCACGCCCTCGACGATCTCCGAGCGGGCGCCGATGAAGCAGTCGTCTTCGATGATGGTCGGCGTGGCCTGCAGCGGCTCGAGCACACCCCCGATGCCGACGCCACCGGAGAGGTGCACGTTCCGCCCGATCTGCGCACAGGAACCGACGGTCGCCCAGGTGTCCACCATCGTACCTTCGCCGACCCAAGCGCCGATGTTGACGAACGAGGGCATCAGCACCGTGTTCGGCCCGATATAGGCGCCTTTACGCACCACGGCATCGGGCACGATGCGCGCGCCGCCCGCGCGGATCGCGGCTTCGTCCATCGCCGCATACTTCAGCGGCACCTTGTCGAAGAAGCGCGTGTGCCCGCCCTCGATGAGGCGGTTGTCGTGCGCGCGGAAGTAGAGCAGCACGGCTTTTTTGAGCCACTCGTTGACGCGCCAGCCGCCTTCATGGGGTTCGGCGACGCGCGCCGCGCCGGAATCGAGCAGGTCGAGACAGTCATCGAGGGCGATGCGCAGTTCCCGCGTGATGTTGCGCGGGTTGATCTCGGCGCGCTCCTCGAAGGCGGTCTCGATGAGGGCTTGCAGCGGTGCGGTGTCGGTCATGTCAGCGTCCTTGGAGGAAGTCGGCGATGCGTTCGGCGGCCTCGATACATCGATCGACCGGGGCGACGAGCGGGATGCGCACCCGACCAGCCGCCGGGTTCCCGGCGCCCCCGTCGCGCGCGAGGTAGGAGCCGGGCAGCACGGTGACGTGCTTGGCGGCGTAGAGATCGCGGACGAAATCCGCATCATCCCGCCCGATCGCCGGCCAAAGATAGAAGCCGCCATCCGGTGCGCTGACCTGCGTGTGGGGCGCGAGGATGGGCAGCACCTTCGCGAACTTCTCCCGGTACAGCGCGCGGTTGGCGGCGGCGTGAGCGTCGTCGTCCCAAGCGGCAAGGCTCGCGCGCTGGATCGGCAACGGCATCGAGCAGCCGTGGTAGGTCCGATAGCGCAGGAAGCGCTCGAGCACCTGCGGGTCGCCCGCGACGAATCCTGAGCGCAGTCCGGGCAGGCTCGATCGTTTCGAGAGGCTGTGGAACACGACACAGCGCTTGAAGGTGTCGTTGCCCGTGGCGTGTGCAGCCGAGAGCAGCGAGGGCGGTGGGCGGGAATCGTCGGGGTAGATGTCTGCGTAGCACTCGTCGGCGGCGATGAGGAAATCGTGGCGCTCTGCAAGCGCGAGCACCCGTCGCAGGAAGGCGATGCCCATCACAGCCCCTGCGGGGTTGCCGGGGCTGCAGAGATAGAGAAGTTGGCAACGCTCCCAGTCGGCAGCCGGTACGGCGTCGAGGTCCGGCAGGAAGCCGTCCTCGGCGCGGGTGTCGAGGTACAGCGGCTCGGCACCGGCGAGGAACGCCGCACCTTCGTAGATCTGGTAGAACGGGTTCGGCATCGCCACGATCGGTGTACCGGCTGCGCCTTGATCGGTATTCGTCTTGCGCGGCTTGCCGCCGCGGTCCACCACGGCCTGTGCAAAGGCGAACAGCGCCTCGCGGGTGCCGTTCACAGGCAGCACCATGGATTCCCGGACCGCGCCTTCCGGCAGTCCGAAGCGCCGCTCCAGCCAGCGTCCGCAGGCGGCGCGCAGTTCAGAGGTGCCCGCCGTGGTCGGATAGTTGCCGAAGCCCGCGCGTTCCCGCTGAAGCACTTCGAGGACGAACGGCGGTGGCGGGTGCTTGGGCTCGCCGATGGAGAGGTCGATGTGCTCGAGTCCCGACGGCGGTGTCACCGCGGCTTTAAGGGCGGCGAGCCGCTCGAACGGGTAGGGCAGCAGGCGTGACAGATCAGGGTTCATGCGGCCTGCCGTCGGTCGAGCGCATCGGTCAGGCGCGCGACCAGCCGCTGCGCGGCGTCCTCGGCGAGGGGCAGCCCGTCGGCGCCGCGGAGGTGGAACACATCCTCCGCGCGTTCGCCGACCGTCATGATCTTGGCGCCGATGAGATCGATGCGTTCCTCGACCATCACCTTGCCGATATCGCACAGCAGGCCCGGGCGGTCGGCGGCGATGATCTCGAGGATGGAGCGGCGGGTCCGTCCATCGGCGGTGACAATGATCTGGGTGCGTGTGTTGAACATCCGCGCCTGCCGAGGCGTACGGCGCGAGACGCTCACCAGCGCATCCCGTGGCGCCGCCAAAGAGCGCTGCAAAGCGTACTCGATCTCTTCGCGGCGCTCGGCATCGCCGATCGGTGAGCCGTCATCCTCCAGCACATGGTAGAGGTCGATGCTGTCGCCATCGAGCGTCGGCGTGATGCGTGCGTCGACGATGTTGAGGCCGAGCTGATCGAGCACCGCGGTGGTGCGTGCGAAACCGTGTCGCCGATGCGGCGCGACGGTGGTGATGGCGGTGGTGCCGCGCTCGCTCTCGGCCTGTACCGCCACCACCGGCTCTTCGGCGTCGACGGTACGCCCGGCGAGCAGTGCGGTGTGCCACGCGATCTCCTGCGGCGTATGGCGCAGGAAATGGTCGTCGGCGAGGTGCGACCAGGCCGCAGCGATCCGCGCGTCGTCCATGTCCGCCGCGGAGAGCAGCGTGCGCGCATCCTCCTGGTTGAGCTGCTTGAGCTCCTCCTGGTCGATGGGGCTCTCGAGGCCGCGCCGCAGCGCGCGCTTCACGCGATCGTGGAACTCGCTGAAGAGCGAGGCTTTCCATGAGTTCCAAAGGCGCGGATTGGTGGCGCGGACATCGGCCGCGGTCAGCACATAGAGGTGGTCGAGATGTGCCTCGTCGCCGACGAAGCGCGCGAAGCCGTTGATGACCTCCGGGTCCGCGATGTCCTGCTTCTGCGCGGTGAGCGACAGCTGCAGATGGTTGCGGACGAGCCAGGCGACGAGCCGGGCATCGTAGCGCGTGAGCCCTTGTTCGAGGCAGAACGCTTCTGCATCGACGGCGCCGAGCTCGGAGTGGTCGCCGCCGCGGCCTTTGGCGATGTCGTGGAACAGGGCGGCGAGATAGGCGACCTCGGGGCGCGGCAAGGATTGCATGATGCGCGACAGGTTCGGCAGCTCATGGTCGAAGCGCGGCAGTGCAAGACGGCGCAGGTTGCTGACCACGAACAGCGTATGCGCATCGACCGTGTAGGCATGGAACAGGTCGTACTGCATCCGGCCGACGATGCGACCGAAGGACGGTATGTAGCGGCCCAGGACGCCGTAGGTGTTCATCCTGCGCAGTTCGTTGGTGACGCCGTCCGGTGCGCGGAGGATCTCGATGAAGAGACGATGGTTGCGCGGGTTCTGGCGGAACTCCTCGTCGATCAACCAAAGATTTCTGACGATGCCGCGGATGGTGTGGGCGCGCACGCCGCGGATATCCGCGTTCTGCTGCAGCAACGCGAACACCTCGAGCAGCGTCCAAGGCTGTCGCACGAAGACGTCGTCGTGCAGCGCCTCGAGGTAGCCGTCGGTGACCTGGAACCGTGCGTTGAGCGGTTGCGGCTCTTGGTCGCCGTCGGGCGCCGCCTCGACGATCGCCTCGCGGAACAGCTGCAGCAGCAGTTCGTTGAGCAGCGTGACATCCATGACGGTGCGGTAGTAGCGCTGCATCAACTGTTCGACGGCGAGCGTGAAGGAGGCGTCCTCGTAGCCGAAGATCCTTGCGATCCGTACCTGGTGGTCGAACAGCAGGCGGTCCTCACGACGACCGGTCACGGTGTGCAGCGCGAAGCGCACCTTCCAGAGGAAGCTCTGCGCAGCCTCGAGCCGCCGCACTTCGGCGGGCGTCAGGAAGCCGAGGGTGGCGAGCTGGTCGAGGGTCTCGGCGCCGAAGTGGCGCTTGGCGACCCAGGCGATGGTCTGGATGTCGCGCAGCCCACCGGGACCTGTCTTGACGTTGGGTTCCAGGTTGTAGGCGGTGTCGTTCGCCTTGGTGTGCCGGTCGGCCTGCTCGCGGACCTTGGCCTCGAAGAATTCTTTGACCGGCCAGAGATGCGCCGGGGATAGGGCCTCGGTCATCCGCGCGGTGAGCGCAGCGTCTCCGGCCACCCGGCGCGCCTCGACGAGGGTGGTCATCACGCTGACATCGCCTGCGGCGGCTTCCGCGCACTCGGCGACGGTGCGCACGCTGTGGCCGATCTCGATGCCGATGTCCCACAGGAAGGCGATGAACGGCTCGAGCGCCGCGCGCCCGGTCTCATCCAGCGCAGAGGGCACCAGGATCAAGATGTCGACATCGGAGGCGGGGTGCAGCTCGCCGCGACCGTAGCCACCCACCGCGACGAGCGACCAATCTTCATCGTGATCCGGCAACCGCGTACGCCAAGCCTCGCGCAGCACCGCATCGAGCAGTTGGGCGCGCGCATGGACCAGCGTCTCGACCGGTTCCTCGGCCTCGAACCGTGATTTGAGCACGGCCTGCGCCTCACGCAACGCCGTGGCGTAGGCTGCGGCGGTGCCGCCCGCTTCGGCAAGTCTCGCCGGTAGCAGTTCGAGCAGCGGCCAGCCGGTCAGGCTCATCGGGAGCCCTGGGTCAACACCTCGAAACCGTCGCCGGTGACGAGGACGGTGTGCTCCCACTGCGCCGAGAGGCTGTGGTCGCGCGTGACCACCGTCCAGCCATCCGGCAGCAGCTTCACATCCCGCTTACCGGCGTTGATCATCGGCTCGATGGTGAAGGTCATGCCTGCGCGCAGTTCGAGGCCGGTGCCGGGCTTGCCGTAGTGCAGCACCTGAGGGTCTTCGTGGTAGATGCGGCCGATCCCGTGGCCGCAGTACTCGCGCACGACGGTGAAGCTCTGGGATTCGGTCGATCGCTGGATCGCGTGGCCGATGTCACCGAGGCGCGCACCCGGTCGCACGCAGCGGATGCCCTCCCACATCGCTTCGAAACAGCCCTCGACCAGCCGTTGCGCGTGCGGCAACGGCTTGCCGACGAAATACATGCGGCTGGTGTCGCCGTGGAAGCCGTCGCGGATGACCGTGACGTCGATGTTGATGATGTCGCCGTTCTTCAGGCGCCGGTCGTTCGGGATGCCGTGGCACACCACATGGTTGACCGAGGTGCAGATGGTTTTGGGGAAACCACGGTAGTTGAGGTTCGCGGGTACGGCTTGCTGCACCTGCACGATGTGGTCGTGGCAGAGGCGGTCGAGCTCGTCGGTGGTGACCCCGGGCTTCACATGCTCGCCGATCATGTCGAGCACTTCGGCGGCGAGGCGGCCCGCTTCACGCATTTTCTGCTGCTCTTCGGGGGACTTCAGGGTGATCGGCATGGGGGTGGGCGAGGAGGTCCAGAGGGGTCGGTCGGGGAGGGGGGCGGACTGGGTGGCCGTAAAGCGTTGTTTTTACGGCCTCTGCATGGTATAAAGCGCGGCCATTTTTGGCAACGACAACCAACCCACACGCACATCGTTTCATCGGTCGCTGGGTGTCCTGTTCCTTCGGGAGCGGGATGGCGATCGAGGATGTGCGGAGGCCCAACCCGACAAGGAGACCACGACGATGGCCAGCGTGTCCATGCGACAGATGCTGGAGGCGGGAGTCCACTTCGGACACCAGACCCGCTTCTGGAACCCCAAGATGTCCGAGTACATCTTCGGCGAGCGCAACAAGATCCACATCATCAACCTCGAGAAGACGCAGCCGCTCTACGCGGAAGCCGCGGACTTCATCAAGAACATCGCTTCCGATGGCGGCACCGTGCTGTTCGTCGGAACCAAGCGTTCGGCGCGTGAGCCCATCCAGAAGGAAGCCGTCCGCGCCGGCATGCCGTTCGTCAATCAGCGCTGGCTCGGCGGCATGCTCACCAACTTCAAGACGGTGCGCCAGTCGATCAAGCGTCTCGCCGACCTCACCGAGATGAAGGCCAACGGTTCGCTCGACAAGCGCGGCAAGAAAGAAGGCACCATGCTGCGTCGCGAGATGGACAAGCTCGGGCGCAGCCTGGGTGGCATCAAGGACATGGAGCGGCTGCCGGATGTGCTGTTCGTGGTCGATGTCGGCCACGAGAAGATCGCGATCCACGAAGCCAACAAGCTCGGCATCCCGATCGTCGCCATCGTCGACACCAACTGCTCGCCGGACGGCGTCGACTATGTCGTCCCCGGCAACGATGACGCCATGCGCGCCATCCAGCTCTACGCCTCCGGCATCGCCGATGCCGTCCTCGAAGGTCGCACTTCCGCCCCGCGGCTCGCGGTGAGCGAAGACGAGTTCGTGGAGCTCGACGAGCAGGGCAACCCGAAACAGAGGCCCGCGCGTGGCGGTCGTCCGAACCGCGATGCGCCGGGGCGTCCCGCCCCCGCCCGCCGTGGCGCGGCGCCTGCTGCACCGGCACGCCGTCGCCCGGCACCGTCCGTGGCTGCGCCGACCGATGTCGCCGTGGAAGCCGTCGCCGGAGTCGCCGGTGATGCGGTCGTCGGTGATTCGGTCGTCGATGTCGATCTGGGCGTCGAGGCTGCCGATGGCGAGGTCGCACCGGTCGCGAGCGCCTCGGCGCCGCGTCGCCGTACGGGTCCCGCTGCGGCAGCGCCGCGTCGTCGAGGTTGAGCCATGAGCATCACTGCTGACACGGTCAAGCAGCTGCGCGAGCGCACCGGTGCGGGCATGATGGAATGCAAGCGCGCGCTGGTCGAGACGAACGGTGACCTCGATGCCGCTGCCGAGCTCATGCGCAAGCAAGGTCTCGCGAAGGCCGACAAGAAGGCGGCCCGCGTCGCAGCCGAGGGCATCCTCGCACTCGAGAAATCTGCGGATGGTCGATCGGCCGCGATGGTCGAGGTGAACTGCGAGACCGACTTCGTCGCCCGTGAGCCCGAGTTCCAGGGTTTCTGTGCGGATGTCGCAAAGGTCGCGCTCGCCTCGCGCACCGCCTCGGTCGAGGCGCTCGCAGCGGCGGCGTTGCCGTCCGGCGGTTCGGTCGACGAGCGTCGTCGTGCCCTTATCGCCAAGATCGGCGAGAACATCTCGGTGCGCCGCATCGCGACGCTCGAGTCGGCCGACCATCTCGGTGCATACCGTCATGGCACCCGGATCGGCGCCTTGGTCGCCATCACCGGCGGTGATGCCGCTTTGGCGCACGATCTCGCCATGCACGTGGCGGCGACCAATCCCGCGTTCCTGTCGGTGGACGATGTGCCCGCCGAGGTGGTCACCAAGGAGCGTGAGATCGAGACCGCGAAGGCGCTCGCCGAGGGCAAGCCTGCCGACATCGTCGCGAAGATGGTCGAAGGCCGCATCCGCAAGACTCTCAACGAAAAGGTGCTGCTCGGTCAGCCGTTCGTCAAGGATCCGGACCAGACCATCGAAAAGCTGCTCAAGGCCGCGAAGGCCGAGGTCAAGTCCTTCCAGCGTTTCGAGGTCGGTGACGGCATCGAGAAGAAGCAGGATGACTTCGTCGGCGAGGTGATGGCCCAAGTGAAGGCCAGCAGCGCCGCCGGCTGACGGCCGAGACAATCCAGCAAACCCCGCCCCGGCGGGGTTTTCTTCATAGGTGGACCGCACCTCTCAGGAGTCTCCAAAGATGTCGGACGGCGAACTGCGTTACAAGCGCATCCTCGTGAAAATCTCCGGTGAGGCGCTGATGGGGGATGCCGACTACGGCGTCGATCCCGTCATGCTGCGTCGCATCGCGCTCGAGGTCCAGGAACTGCTCGGACTCGGCGTACAGGTGGCCTTGGTGATCGGCGGTGGCAACATCTTCCGCGGTGCAGGGCTCGCGCGTGCGGGCATGGACCGTGTCACGGGTGACCACATGGGGATGCTGGCGACGGTCATGAACTGCCTCGCGATGCAGGATGCCCTCGAGTCGATCGGCACCCACGCCCGTGTCATGTCTGCGATACGCATCAACGAGGTCTGCGAGGACTACATCCGACGGCGCGCCATCCGCCACCTCGAGAAGGACAGGGTGGTCTTGTTCGCGGCCGGCACCGGCAACCCTTTCTTCACCACCGACACCGCCGCTTCACTGCGGGCGATCGAGGTCGGCGCCGACCTGCTGGTGAAGGGCACCAAGGTCGATGGCATCTATTCGGCCGATCCGGTGCTGGACCCCTCGGCTGTGCGCTATGCGCGCCTCACCTACGACCGGGTGCTCGATGAGCGGCTGAATGTCATGGATGCGACCGCCATCGTGATGTGCCGCGACAACGGGCTGCCGCTCAAGGTGTTCAACCTGTTCAACGCCGGCGACCTGCTGCGCATCGCGCGCGGCGAGGATGTCGGTACCATCGTCACCAACTGATCGGCGCGGGGAACGGACATGATCGAAGATTTCAAGAAAGATGCCACGGACCGCATGGCCAAGTGCGTGCAGCAGTTCCACGCAGACCTCAAGAAGCTGCGCACCGGCCGCGCCCATCCGAGCCTCATCGAGAACCTGAAGGTCGACTACTACGGCACCGAGACGCCGCTGCAACAGCTCGCCAACATCGGCATCGAGGATGCGCGCACGCTGGTGGTCACGCCTTGGGATAAAGCCGCCGTGCAGGCGGTCGAGAAGGCCGTCTACAAGTCCGATCTCGGTCTGACGCCGAACACCGCAGGCACCGTGATCCGCATCCCGTTGCCGCCGCTCACCGAGGAGCGTCGACGCGACATCACGAAAGTCGTGCGGGGCGATGCCGAGGGCGCCCGGGTCGCGGTGCGCAACGTGCGGCGTGATGTCCTTCAGGATGTGAAGGAAGCGCTCAAGGAGAAGATGATCTCCCAGGACGAGGAAAGAAAGTCGCAGGAGGAGATCCAGAAGCTCACGGACAAGTACGTGGCCGAGATCGAGCAAGTTTTGGCCGCCAAAGAGAAGGAGATCATGCAGGTCTGACGCGCTCCGACCTGCATCCTTCACTCCAGCATCGAAGTGGCTCTGCCTGCCCACATCGCGATCGTCATGGATGGCAACGGCCGCTGGGCCGAGGCCCGAGGCGAGACGCGTGCCGCCGGTCATCGTGCGGGCATCGAACCTGTGCGCCGCGTCATCCGCGAGTGCGCCCGCCTCGGTGTGCAGGCGTTGACGCTGTTCGCGTTCTCCAGCGAGAACTGGCGGCGCCCCGAGACCGAAGTGGCGGCGCTGATGGGTCTTTTCATGGAAGCGCTCGATCGCGAGGTCGAGGAGTTGCACGCCAACGGCGTGCGTCTGCGCGTCATCGGCAATCGCCGACGGCTCTCGGTGCGTCTGCAGCAGCGCATCGCCGAGGCCGAGGCGCTCACCGCGTCGAACGGTGGGCTGTGCTTGCAGGTCGCCGTGAGCTACGGGGGGCGCTGGGATCTCGTGGAGGCGGCGCGACGGCTTGCGGCGCGCGCGGCGAGCGGTGCCTTGCAGCCGTCCGCGATCGACGAGGCGACCTTGGCTGCGGAGCTGCAATTGGCGGACCTGCCTGACCCGGATCTGTTCATCCGTACCGGTGGCGACCATCGGGTCAGCAATTTTTTGCTCTGGAACATCGCCTACGCCGAGCTCTTCTTCACCGATGTGCTCTGGCCGCAGTTCGATGAGACGGTGCTCGCCGAGGCGATCGCTGATTTCGCGAGCCGCGAACGCCGTTTCGGGCTGACCGGTCAGCAGCGCGGCACGGGCTCGGAGGGGGCCTCGTGAGCGGCTCCTCGCCGACGGGTCTACGGCAACGCCTGCCGACCGCCCTCGTGCTGTTCGCGGTGGTGTGCGGGGTGCTGTTCTGGCTGCCCCCCATCGCGACGCTCGCGCTCATCTTCGTGGCGTTCCTCGTGGGCGCTTGGGAGTGGTCGGCTTTCTTCGCCCGCGATCGGCGCAGCCTCCGTGCGGCATTCGTCGCGTTGGTCGGTCTCGGCATCATGGTGGCGTGGCAGGCGAGCGAGGTGCAGGCGGACTTCGTCCTGCTGTTGGTCGCTGCCGGTGTGTGGTGGCTGGCATCGCTCCTCTGGATCGCGCGCGGCCCCGGACGGCTCGGTGCCGTGTTCGTCGCGGTCGCCGGTCTGGCGGCGCTCGTCCCCGCCGCCGTGGCGCTCGGGCGTTTGCGCTTGTTCGAGCCGCAGGGCGCGTGGCTCTTGCTGTTCGTGCTTGCCGTCATCATGGCGGCGGATGTCGGCGCATATTTCGCGGGGCATCGATGGGGACGCCTCAAGCTCGCGCCGAGCATCTCCCCCGGCAAGACCTGGGAGGGCGTGATCGGTGGGCTGGCGCTGTCTGCGCTCGTCGCTTGGGGGGGTGCCGTGCTGCTCGGGTGGTCGGCTTTCACCGTCATCCCGCTTGCGCTCGGCGCCGCTGCATTCTCGGTGGTCGGTGACCTCATGGAGAGTCTGCTCAAGCGGCACTCGGGTCTGAAGGACAGCGGGCAGATCTTGCCCGGTCATGGCGGCGTGCTCGATCGGATCGACAGCCTGACCGCTGGCGTACCGATATTCGTGCTCGGACTGCTGCAGCTCGGCCTGCTCAGCGCGCGGTGGCCGTCATGAGCGGACCGATGGGCGTCGCGATCCTGGGTGCGACCGGCACCATCGGCGAGAACACGCTCGATGTGATCGCGCGGCATCCGGAGCGGTTCCGCGCCGTGGCACTCGGTGCGCGGCGTGATGTCGGCAAGCTGCTGGCCCAATGTGAGCGGTTCCGTCCGGACTATGCGGCCTTGGCCGAACCTGAGGCGGCTGCCGACCTGGAGCGGGCGCTGCGGGAGCGCGGTCTGCCGACCCGTGTGCTGGCAGGGCCGGGAGCGCTCGAACACATCGCGGCGTTGCCGGAGGCCCCGGCCGTCATGGCTGGGATCGTCGGTGCAGCGGGTCTCGCCTCGACGCTCGCCGCCGCGCGGGCTGGTCAGCGGTTGATGATCGCCAACAAGGAATCGTTGGTGATGGCGGGACCGTTGTTGCTCGCGCAGGCGCGCGCCTCAGGCGCGATGCTGCTGCCGATCGACAGCGAGCACAACGCCATCTTCCAATGCTTGCCACCGGGGCTCGCCCCGGGCTGTGAGCCGCCGGGCGTGCGTCGCATCCTGCTCACCGCCTCGGGAGGGCCTTTCCTCGACTGGAGCGCCGAGCAGCTCGCCACAGCGACGCCCGCGCAGGCTTGCAAGCATCCCAAGTGGGTGATGGGGCGCAAGATCTCCGTCGACTCCGCGACGCTCATGAACAAGGGGCTGGAGGTCATCGAGGCCCGGATCTTGTTCGGGCTTGCGGCCGACCGGATCGATGTCGTGGTCCATCGCCAGAGTCTCGTGCACTCGCTGGTCGAGTATGTCGATGGCTCTTTGCTCGCCCAACTCGGCTCGCCTGACATGCGTACCCCGATCGCCTACGCGCTCGGTTGGCCGGAGCGCATCGACTCCGGTGTACAATCGCTCGATCTCGCACAGGCGGGCTCGTTGCAGTTCGAGCCGCCGGACACCGTGCGCTTCCCCTGTCTCTCGCTGGCGCGCGAGGCCGCTCGGGTAGGCGGACTGGCGCCGGCGGTGTTGAACGCCGCCAACGAGGTCGCGGTCGCTGCATTTCTGGAGGGTCGTTTGAACTTTTGCGGGATCTCCCAGGTCATTGAAACGGTGGTCGGCGCCGGTCCGTCGGGTACGGCCACCGATCTCGACAGCGTCTTGGCGGCCGATGCCGTCGCGCGTGAGCGGGCGGTGCGCGAAGTGGCGCGCCTCGGGCGTACAGGAGCGACGGGATGACTCTTCTCTGGTCGGTACTCGGGTTCGTGGTGGCGGTCAGCCTGCTGGTCGCGGTGCACGAGTACGGCCATTTCTGGGCCGCCCGCAAGCTCGGATTCAAGGTCCTGCGTTTCTCGGTGGGGTTCGGACCGGCTCTGTGGAGTCGCGTCGCGGGCGCCGACCGCACCGAATATGTCCTTGCGGCGCTGCCGCTCGGCGGCTACGTCAAACTGCTCGACGAGCGCGAGGGGCCGGTGGATGCCGCCGAAGTCTCCCGTGCGTTCACTCGTCGGCCCCCTTGGCAGCGCATCCTCGTGCTGCTCGCAGGTCCGGGTTTCAACTTCGCGTTCGCCATCCTGCTGCTTTGGGGGATGCTCTGGGTCGTCGGCTCCCCCGATGTACGGGCGGTGGTCGGCAGCGTCGCTGCGGGTTCACCTGCCGCGCGGGCGGGCCTTCGGGCGGACGATGAGATCCTCCGGATGGATGACGCGCCGGTGCAGGGACGGGGCGATGTCGTGCTCGGCCTCATCGACACCATGTCGGGCGATGGCGTCACGCGTCTCGCGGTGCGTTCGGCGAGCGGTGCGGAGCGCGAGCTCGAACTGCGCGTCGACGACCCGGCCGAACGCCGGGCGTTGACGGAACCCTCGGCGCTGATGCGCGGCGTGGGCTTGCGCTTCTGGTCGCAGCCGGTCCCGGCGCGGATCGGACGGGTGTTGCCCGCCGGGCCCGCCGATCAGGCCGGATTGCAGGTGGGCGATCTCATCACCGCCATCGACGGTGAACCCATCGGTGATTTCGTGGCGATGGGTGAGGCCTTGGCGGTCCGTCCGAACCGCGAAGTCGTCATCCGCTACGAGCGCGGCGGCGCGCTCGCCACCACGACGGTGCGCACCTCGGCGGACCTGATCGACGGCCGTGAGGTGGGACGGATCCGGATCGAGACCCTGCCGCCCGCGCCGTTGCCGGACTCCATGATCGTGCATCGCCGTTTCGGACCGGTGCAGGCGCTCGGCGAGTCCCTGCAGCGCGCCTGGGAGATGACGGTCCTGCAGGCCAAGATGTTCGCGCGGATGATCACCGGGCAGGTCTCGCTCAAGAATCTGTCGGGGCCCATCACCATCGCCGAGTACGCCGGCGACTCCGCGCGCAGCGGCCTCATCGGGTTCATCGGCTTCCTCGTGCTCATTTCATTGAGCCTCGGGTTCCTGAACCTGCTGCCGATCCCGATGCTCGATGGCGGCCAGATCGTCTACCAGACCATCGAATGGATCAAAGGCTCCCCTCTGTCCGAACGCATCCAGGCCGCAGGGCAGAGCCTCGGCATCGCGCTGCTGTTCCTTCTGATGGGGGTCGCGCTGTTCAACGATCTTGCGAGGCAGTTCGGATGACCTTCCGCCGCATCCGGGCGATGCTCGGTTCCAGTCTGCTCGCGATGGTCGCTGCGCTCGGGGTCCTGCCCTTGGCGACGCCGGTCGCGGCGCAGACCCCGCCCGGCGCCGATGCGTTCCGGGTCGAGAACATCCGTGTCGAGGGTCTGCAGCGTGTCTCCGAGGGCACGGTGTACAACTATCTTCCCGTCAACATCGGCGATCGCCTGACCCCGCAACGCACCCGCGAAGCGATCCGCGCCTTGTACGACACCGGCTTCTTCCGCGATGTCGAACTGCGCCGGGATGGGGGTACGCTGGTGGTCGCTGTGCTCGAGCGTCCGACCATCGACAGCTTCGAGATCAAGGGCAACAAAGACATCAAGACCGAGGATCTCAGCAAGAGCCTGCGCAATGTCGGTCTCGCGAACGGCAAGAACTTCGATCGCTCCGTGCTGGATGAGGTCAAGCAGTACCTCACCGACCAGTACTTCAGCCGAGGCAAGTACGCCGTGCGGGTCGATACCCGTGTCGATGATCTGCCGGACAACCGTGTGCGCGTCAACATCGACATCAAGGAAGGTAAGCGCGCGAAGATCCGCCAGATCAATGTGGTCGGCAACGAGACTTTCACCGAGGACGAGATCCTCGAGGACTTCGAGCTCAAGACGCCGAACTGGCTCTCTTGGTACCGTCAGGACGACCGCTATTCGCGCGAGTCCCTGCAGGGAGACCTCGAGAAACTGCGCTCGTTCTACATGGATCGCGGTTACGCCAACTTCGACATCGACTCGACGCAGGTGGCGATAGCGCCCGAGAAGGACGACATCTTCATCACGGTGAACATCCTCGAGGGCGAGGTCTTCAAGATCAGCGAGGTCAAGCTCGCGGGCACCTTCGTCGTGCCGGAGACAGAGCTGCGGAACTATCTGCTGGTCAAGCCGGGCGACACCTTCTCGAAGAAGCAGATCACGACCACCCAAGAATTCATCCAGAACCGGCTCGGCCTCGAGGGCTACGCGTTCGCCAAGGTCGACCCCGTGCCGACCCCGGACCCCAAGACCGGCGAGGTCGCACTCACCTTCTTCGTCGATCCGGGCAACCGCGTATATGTCCGCCAGATCCTCTTCAACGGCGTCACCAAGATCAACGACGATGTGCTGCGTCGCGAGATGCGCCAACTAGAGGGCGCTTGGCTGTCCAACGTCTTGCTCGAACGATCCAAACAGCGTCTGCAGCGGCTGCCGTACATCGAGAGGGTCGAGTCCGAGACCAAGCCGGTGCCGGGTTCTGCGGATCTCGTCGATGTAGAGTTCGACATCAAGGAAGGTCCGTCCGCCCAGCTCGGCGGCGGCATCGGCTATTCCGAGTCGCAATCCTTCATCCTCAACGGCAACTATGCCGACAGCAACTTTCTCGGCTCCGGCGAGCGCATCTCGGTCGACCTGAACTCCGGCCGTTTTTCGAAGGTCTACGGCTTCTCGCATACCGACCCGTACACCAACATCGATGGCGTTGCGCGCACGATGTCCTTCACCTACCGCGATGTCACGCAGTTCGTCTCCGCATCGTCCGATTTCTCCTCGGAGTCCTTGTCGCTCGGCGTCGACTACGGCTATCCGATCTCGGAGTTCCAGGCGTTGCGGCTCGGGATCTCGGCACAGCGCTCCTCGCTCATCACCGGCGATGGCAGCGCGGAGCAGGCGCGCGAGTGGGTCCGCAACAACGGTGATTACCGGCAACAGATCATCCCGGAACAGGACTACGGCAACGGCTTCATCGTCCCCGGAACCGTGCTCGACACCACCCAGTTCGACACCTACGAGCTCGTTCTCGGCTGGAGCTACGATTCTCGCAACCGGGCCTTGTTCGCCGATCGCGGCATGCGGCACACGCTCTCGCTCAGCTACACGCTGCCGTTCAGCGATGTGGAGTATTACTCCGTCAATTACGACTACCTGCAGTTCGTGCCGCTCGTCGGCCGCTGGACATTGGCGATGGCGGCCGAGCTCGGGTTCGCCATGGACATCGGCCCCACCACGGCTTCGCCGCCTTACCGGAATTTCTTTGCGGGCGGCCCGGACACCGTGCGTGGCTATCGCGAAAGCCGCCTCGGTCCGAAGGACACTTTCGGCAACCCCTTCGGCGGTAACCTGAAAGTGGCGGCTCGGGCTGAACTCATCATCCCGACCCCCGAGAAGTGGGCGACCTCGGCCCGTGCCACCGTGTTCTACGACATCGGTAACGTGTTCTCCACGGGCAACCGCTATCTGTTCACCGGCGTGGACGGGGTCACCCCGGTCGATTACCGGTTCAAGTATGATAAATTGAAGCATTCCACGGGTGTTGCGGTGCAGTGGCTCGCGCCCCTCGGCGTGTTCCGTTTCAGTTATGCGTTCCCGTTGAACGCCTATCGAGGGGACAACGTGTTGTTCCCGGACGAAGAGGAAAGGTTCCAGTTCACCATCGGCCAGGCGTTCTGAGCCGATCTCCACGCAAGAGGCTCCAAGCAAGATGCGCGCGTTCCAAACCAAGTTCCTTTTGCCAGCGGTCGCGGTCATCGGTCTGTTCGCCGGTGTCCCCGCCCACGCCGAGACCAAGATCGGTGTGCTCGATTTCGGTCGTCTCCTCGAGGAGAGCCCCCAGGGCAAGGTCCTGCTCGAGTCGCTCGGCAACGAAGCGGCAGCCAAGCGTCGTGATCTGCAGGGTGCGGCGACCTCGCTGCAGACCAAGCGCGACAAGCTCGCGAAAGACCGCGCCACGATGTCGCCCGACCAGATCACGCGTGCGGAGCGCGAACTGCGCGACGGCGAGCGCGATCTCGCCCGCCGGCAGGCCGAGGCGCAGGATCAGCTCAACGACCGTCGTAACGAAGAGATGGGTAAGCTGCAGCGCGACCTGATACTCGCGGTCCGGGCTTACGCCAAGGCGCAGAATTACGATGTCGTGATCACTGAAGGCGTGATCTACGCCACGCAGGCCATGGACATGACGCCGGCGCTGCTGCAGTCCCTGCAGTCGCGACCGGCGGCGGCCAAGCCGGCCGGGCGCTGATCTCGCGCCCGTCAGACGGACCTGACTCGCCGGCCGCGCAGACGATGGCGCAGGTCACCCTCGGGGAGCTGGCGGTCAGGTTCGGGCTCGCCTTGCGTGGCGACCCCGCCCGAGTGGTCGAAAGTGTCGGCACGCTCGAATCGGCAGGCGAGCGGCAGGTCGCGTTCCTCGCCGACCCCCGACTTGCCGATCGGCTCGCCCGTTGCCGGGCGGGCGCGGTGGTCCTGCATCCGGCCGCGCAAAGTGCGAGCCCGGTCGATTGTCTTTTGTCGGACAACCCGCACGCGGCGTTCGCCCGCATCGCCGCGGTCCTGCATCCGTTGCCGACCGCGGCGCCCGGCGTACATCCCACCGCTGTGGTCGCCTCGGACGCCCGCATCCATCCCGAGGCGCACATCGGACCGCTCAGCGTCATCGGCGCGCGCGTACGCATCGGCGCGCGTGTCGTGGTCGGTGCGGGCTGCGTCGTCGATGAAGACGCTGATCTCGCCGAGGATGTCCGGTTGGTGGCGCGGGTGACAGTGCTCGCGCGGGTCACGATCGGCGCCCGCAGCATCCTACATCCGGGTTCGGTGGTCGGCTCGGAGGGCTTCGGCTACGCGCCAGAAGGTCCGGTGTGGGTGCATGTCCCGCAGGTCGGCACGGTGCGTATCGGGCAAGACGTCGAGATCGGCGCCAATACCACCATCGATCGAGGTGCGTTGACCGACACGGTGATCGGTGACGGCGTGAAGATCGACAACCTGGTGCAGATCGGCCACAACTGCACCGTCGGTGACCATACGGCGATCGCCGGGTGTGCGGGCCTTGCGGGCAGTACCCATGTCGGTGCCCGCTGCCGTGTGGGTGGCGGTGTCGGTCTCGCCGGCCACCTCACACTCTGCGACGATGTGACGGTCACTGCGTACAGCCTCGTGATCTCCGACATCCGTGAGCCGGGTGTCTATTCCGGGGGTATCCCCGCCGCCGCTGCGACCGATTGGCGGCGCGTGGTCGGACGGCTCAAGCGTCTCGATGGTCTGGCGCGCCGCGTCGCGGACCTCGAGCGCGGTGCCGGAGCCGGCTCCGACGCCGGCGAATGACTTCGATCTTGATCTCTGAAGGAGCCTGCGTGAACGATCCCATCACCCTCGACATCAACGCGATCCTGCGGCAGCTGCCGCATCGCTATCCCTTTCTGTTGGTCGACCGTGTGCTTGAGTGCCACAAAGGCCAGAGCATCCGCGCGCTCAAGAATGTGACCTACAACGAACCGTTCTTCCCGGGGCATTTCCCTCAACGGCCGGTGATGCCCGGCGTGCTCATCATCGAGGCCTTGGCGCAGACCGCGGGGATCCTCGCGTTCGTCACGGCGGGCGTCTTCCCCGATGACAACACCCGGTTCTATTTCGTCGGTATCGATGAGGCGCGTTTCCGCCGCCCGGTGGAGCCTGGCGACCAGCTGATCCTGACGGCGACCCTGCAGCGGCAGATGCGCGGCATCTGGAAGTTCGGCGCGGTCGCGTTGGTCGGCGACACCGAGGTCGCCTCGGCCTCGCTCATGGTGGCGCCGGAGTCCGGCAAGGCGGCGGCGTCATGAGCATCGATCCACGCGCGGTGGTGGCGGAGGGCGCGAAGCTCGCGCCCGATGTGCAGGTCGGTGCCTTCGCGGTGATCGGGCCCGATGTGGAACTCGGACCAGGCTGCATCATCGGACCGCATGCTGTGGTCACGGGTTGGACCCGGCTCGGTGCGCGCAACCGCGTGTTCCAGTTCGCCTCGATCGGCGATGCACCGCAAGACAAAAAATACGCTGGCGAACCGACGCGGCTCGAGGTCGGCGACGGCAATGTGTTCCGCGAGTATGTCACCGTCAACCGCGGCACCACCCACGACAAGGGTGTGACGCGGATCGGGCACGACAACCTCTTCATGGCCTCTTCGCATGTGGCGCACGACTGCGTGATCGGCGATCACTGCGTGTTCGCCAATCTGGCGACGCTGGCTGGGCATGTCGAGATCGGGGACCACGTGATCCTCGCGGGTTTCACGGGTGTGCACCAGTTCTGCAAGATCGGCTCGCATGCCTTCATCGGCAACAACACCGCCGTCACCCGCGATGTCCCGCCGTACATCATGGCGGTCGGGCATCCGGCTGAGCCGCATTCCATCAACGGCACCGGATTGTTGCGCCGCGGTTTCAGCGCCGACCAGGTGCGTAACATCAAGCAGGCCTTCCGCACGCTCTATCGCTCGGAGCTCACGCTCGATGATGCGCTCGTGCGGCTGCGCGAGGCGGCGACGACGCAGCCTGAGATCCAGCCGATGATCGACTTCATCGGCCGTTCGACCCGCAGCATCATCCGTTAGGCGAGCGCAGCATGGCCGCGACCGTCCCGCCGGCCGATCCTGCTGCGAGGTCGGCGCCCGTGATCGCCCTGGTGGCGGGCGAGGCCTCGGGCGACAACCTCGGTGCCGCATTGATCGAGGTACTGCGTGCGCGGTTGCCGGGCGTGCGCATCGTGGGCGTTGCAGGGCCGCGCATGCGGGCCGCGGGCTGCGAAGCGCTGGCCGACGCCGAGGAACTCGCCGTCATGGGGCTCACCGAGGTGCTTCGGCATCTGCCGCGGCTCCTGAAGTTGCGTCGCCGCTTGGTCGCGGAGTTGACGCAGTTGCGTCCCGATGTGTTCGTCGGCATCGATGCACCGGAGTTCAACCTCGGGCTCGCCGCGCGCATGAAGGCGCGGGGGATGCGTACGGTCCAATATGTCAGCCCGCAGGTCTGGGCTTGGCGGCAGGGCAGGGTGCGCGGCATCGGCGAGGCCTGTGACCGCATCCTCTGCCTGCTGCCGTTCGAGCCGGCTTTCTACGAACGGCACGGCATCGCGGCGCGGTTCGTCGGTCATCCGCTCGCGGACCAGTTCCCGATGCGCCCGGATCGCGATGCGGCGCGCGCGGCGCTCGGGCTGGGTGCCACCGACACGGTGGTCGCAGTGCTGCCGGGCAGTCGCAAGGGCGAGGTGTCGCGGCTCGCTGAGCCGTTCGCCGGCGCGGCCGGGTGGTTGGCCGCGCGCCGGCCGGGTCTGCGGTTCGTGGCGCCGCTGGTGAACGCCGCGGTGCGCACCCGCTTCGAGTCGGCTTGGGCGAGCGAGGCGCCCGGTGTCCCCCTGCATGGCGTGGAGGGTCGCTCGCGTGAGGTCTTGGCCGCGGCGGATGTGGTGCTGGTCGCCTCCGGCACGGCAACGCTCGAGACGCTGCTCAGCAAGCGGCCGATGGTGGTCGCCTACCGATTGGGTGCCGTCACCGCTTTCCTGCTGCAGCGGCTCGGCCTCGTGAAGGTCCAGCATTTCTCACAGCCCAACCTGTTATCGGGTCGGGAGGTGGTCCCCGAGTTCTTCCAGGCCGCCGCGACCCCAGAGGCGCTCGGGGCTGCGCTGCTCGGTTGGCTCGATTCCCCGGAACGGCTGCCACCCTTGCAAGCGGCCTTCGATGAGATCCACGAACGGCTGCGTTGCGGTGGCGCGGAGCTCGCCGCCGATGCGGTGATCGAACTGCTGGCACGATGAGCGGTGTACTGACGACCGGGGTCGATGAGGCGGGGCGCGGCCCGCTCGCAGGACCGGTGGTCGCCGCGGCCGTGATCCTCGACCCGACGCGTCCCGTGGCGGGGCTCGCCGACTCCAAAGCGCTGACGCCCGCGGTACGCCGTGAACTGGCGGCGGCGCTTCGCTCGCGTGCGCTCGGTTGGTCCATCGGCCTCGCGAGCCCGGCGGAGATCGATGCCCTCAACATCTTGCAGGCCACTTTGCTGGCGATGCGACGGGCAGTGGCTGGGCTTGCGCTCGCACCCGGCCATGTCGAGATCGACGGTAATCGGTTGCCCCGCTTGGAGGGTCTGCCGGGGATCGTCTCGGCTGAGGCGGTGGTCCGGGGTGACGCCAGCCGAGCGGCCATCAGCGCCGCCTCCATCCTCGCCAAGACGGTCCGCGATACGCTTATGGAACATATGGATACGCGATTTCCTGCATATGGTTTCGCGATCCATAAGGGCTATCCAACGGCCCTGCATCTCGCGGCGTTACGGGCGCACGGGCCCTCACCCGTGCACCGCATGAGCTTCAGGCCGGTAAGATTCCATTCGTCATGACCGGATTCGTCCACCTCCGCCTCCACACCGAGTACTCGCTGGTCGACAGCGTGGTGCGCATCCCGGAGCTTGCGGCGGCCGTGGTCGCCGCGGGGATGCCGGCGGTCGCCATCACCGACCAGAACAACCTCTTCGCGATGGTGAAGTTCTACCGCGAGGCGATGTCGCAGGGCGTGAAGCCGATCATCGGTGTCGACCTGCTGGTCGCCGAGCGCGGTGAGCGGGCGGTGCCGACGCGGATCGCCTTGCTGTGCCTTGATGAGACGGGCTACCTGAACCTCAACCGGCTCGTGTCGCGGGCCTATCTCGAGGGCCAGCAGCGCGGGGTGCCGCAGATCGATCGGGCCTGGTTGAGCGCGGCGAGTCTGGAAGGTCTGGTCGCGTTGTCCTGCGGCGCGGAGGGTGATGTGGGGCGGGCGTTGGCGGCGGGCCGTGGCCCGGAGGCGGTGCGTCACCTCGCGGCGTGGCGGGAACTCTTGGGTGATCGCTTCTATCTCGAAGTCGCCCGGGTCGGCCGCGAGGGCGAAGAGCCGTTGGTGGCGGCGACCGCCGCGTTGGCGGCTGCGGAAGGGGTGGCCTTGGTCGCGACCAACGATGTGCGCTTCCTCGCGGCGGAGGACTTCGAGGCCCACGAGGCCCGGGTCTGCATCCACGACGGCGCGCAGCTCGCCGATGCCTCGCGCCAGCGGCGCTACACGCCGCAGCAATACCTGCGCACGCCGGCGGAGATGGCGGAGCTGTTCGCCGATCTGCCCGAGGCGATCGCCAACAGCGTGCAGATCGCGCGGCGGTGCAGCCTGCCGCTGAAGCTCGGTGAAAGCCGCTTACCGGCTTTCCCGGTGCCCGATGGGCGTAGTGCCGAGGATTTCCTGCGGGCTGAGGCGGCCAGCGGCCTGACGATGCGTTTCCTGCGTCTGTCGGCGGGCATCGACCGCGCTGCGTACGAAGCGCGCCTCGGTGCCGAGCTCGAGGTCATCTGCAACATGGGCTTCGCCGGCTACTTCCTCATCGTCGCCGACTTCATCCGCTGGGCCCGCGCCAACGGCGTGCCGGTCGGACCTGGCCGCGGTTCGGGTGCGGGATCTTTGGTCGCCTACTCGCTCGGTATCACCGACATCGACCCGTTGCAGTACGACCTGCTGTTCGAGCGTTTCCTCAATCCCGAGCGCGTCTCGATGCCGGACTTCGACATCGACTTCTGCATGGACGGCCGCGACCGCGTGATCGACTATGTCGCCGACAAGTACGGACGCCACCGCGTCTCGCAGATCATCACCTACGGCACCATGGCGGCGAAGGCGGTGGTGCGCGACACGGGGCGCGTGCTCGGCCACGGCTATGGCTGGGTGGACCGTATCGCCAAACTCGTGCCCTTCGAGCTCGACATCACCCTCGAGGCCGCGCTCGAGAAGGAGCCGGAGCTGCGCAAGTTGCGCGACTCCGACGAGGAGGTGCGTGCGTTGCTCGATCTCGCCCAGTCGCTCGAGGGGTTGACGCGCAACGCCGGCAAGCACGCCGGTGGCGTCGTGATCGCACCGTCGATGCTCGAAGACTTCGCTCCGCTCTACTGCGAAGCCGGTGGCGGCTCGGTGGTGACGCAGTTCGACAAGGACGATGTCGAAGCCGCGGGCCTCGTCAAGTTCGATTTCCTCGGCCTTCGCACGCTGACCGTGATCGACCACGCCGTGCGCACCATCAACGCGGCGCGCGTCGCGGCGGGCGAGGTCGGTCCGCCGCTCGACATGGCGGATCTGCCGATGGACGACGCCGCGACCTTCGCCTTGCTCAAAGCCTGCGAGACGACCGCGGTGTTCCAGCTCGAATCGCGCGGCATGAAGGATCTGGTGCGACGCTTGCAGCCCGACCGCTTCGAGGACATCGTCGCGTTGGTCGCGTTGTTCCGACCCGGGCCGCTGCAGTCGGGTATGGTCGATGACTTCATCGCCCGTAAGCACGGCCGTAGCCAAGGACCGATCGACTACCTGCACCCGAGCCTCGAGACCGTGCTGAAGCCGACCTACGGCGTGATCCTCTACCAGGAACAGGTCATGCAGATCGCGCAGGTGCTCGCCGGCTATACGCTCGGCGGAGCCGACCTGCTGCGCCGCGCGATGGGCAAGAAGAAGGCCGAGGAGATGGCCAAGCAGCGCAGCGTGTTCGTCGATGGCGCCAAAGGCCGCGGCGTGCCCGAGCCTCAGGCGGCGCATATCTTCGATCTGATGGAGAAGTTCGCGGGCTACGGCTTCAACAAATCGCACTCGGCCGCCTACGCTTTGCTCGCCTACCAGACCGCTTGGCTGAAGGCGCACCATCCAGAGGCTTATATGGCGGCCGTGCTGTCGGCGGATATGGCGCACACCGATAAGATCGTGACCCTCAAAGATGAATGCGACCGTATGGGGCTCGAGGTGCTGGCGCCCGATGTCAACACCTCGGCATGGGCGTTCGTGTCCGCCGGCGCGAGGCGCGTGCGCTATGGGCTCGGCGCCATCAAGGGTATGGGCGAGGGCGCTGCGGAGAACATCGTCGCGCAGCGTGCGGCGGGCGGTCCGTTCAGATCGATCGACGATCTTTGTCGGCGGGTCGATCTGAACCGCGTCAACCGTCGCGTACTCGAGGCGCTCATCCGTTCCGGCAGCCTCGATGGCCTCGGCCCGAACCGCGCGACGCTCATGGCACGGCTGCCCGCGGCGATGCAGCTCGGTGAACAGACGACCCGTGCGGTGCAGACCGGTCAAGACGACCTGTTCGGGCTCGGCGCCCCTGCGGGCGGCGGTACGGCATCGTGCGGCGCCGCCGCGCACGCTGCGCCCATCGACGGCCTCGAGATCGGAGCGCCGCCAGCGCTGCCGGAATGGAGCGAGACCCTGCGTCTTGCGGGGGAACGCGAGACGCTCGGCTTGTACCTCACCGGCCACCCGATCAGCCGCTACGAGCGCGACCTCGCACGCTTCGTCAGCGGTCGCATCGCCGATCTCGTCAGCGATCGGCCGGCGACCGGTTCGCCCGAACGCGGCTATTTCGGGGGTCGCACCGTATCGGTGGCGGGCTATGTCCACGAGGTCCGCAAGCGCGGCAACCGCACCTCCATGGTCATCGACGATCGTACCGGGCGCATCGAGGTCACGCTGTTCGACGAGGTCATGCAGCGGCACCGCGAACTCGTCATCAAAGATGCGTTGGTGCTGGTCGAGGGCCAACTGCGTTTCGACGAGACGGGCGATGCCTGGCGGTTGTCGGCCCGCCGCATCTCCGAGCTCGACCGCGCCCGCGAGCAGCAGGCGCAACGCATCGTGCTGCTTTGGCCGCGTGCACCGGGTGCCGACCATCGTCTGCTGCTGCAGCGGCTTGCCGAGGTCTTGGGGCCGCATCGGCCCGGTCCTTGCGCCGTGGGCGTGCGTTACTCCGGCGAGCAGGCGGGCGTGTCGCTCGAGCTCGGCGACGAGTGGCGGGTCCGCGCGAACCCGGTGCTGCTCGAAGCGCTGGAGCAGTTGGTGGGTGCCGAAGGCCTGCGGGTGGCCTACGGACCGCCGACCGGTACCGCAGGTTCGGCCTACGGTGTAATCTGAACCATGGGTATCAACTTCCTCGACTTCGAGCAGCCGATCGCCGAGCTGGAGGCGAAGATCGAGGAGCTGCGTCATGTGACGAGCAGCGGCGGCGTCGACGTCGACCTGCAGGAAGAGATCGGCCGTCTGCAAGCGAAGAGCGACCGGCTCACGCGCAGCATCTTCGGCAAGCTCTCGCCTTGGCAGATCACGCAGCTCGCGCGGCATCCGCAGCGGCCCTACACCCTCGATCATCTATCGCGGGCGTTCACGGAATTCGAAGAGCTGCACGGCGACCGGATGTTCGCGGATGATCGGGCCCTGGTGGGGGGACTCGCGCGGCTCGGCGGTCGGCCGGTGGTGGTCGTGGGGCACCAGAAGGGCCGCGACACCAAAGAGCGGGTGCGACGCAACTACGGCATGCCCAAGCCCGAGGGCTATCGAAAGGCGCTTCGTCTGATGCGCCTCGCCGAGCGTTTTGGGCTGCCGCTCATCACCTTCATCGACACGCCGGGCGCTTACCCCGGTCTCGAATCCGAGGAGCGGGGGCAGAGCGAGGCCATCGCACGCAACCTCTTCGTGATGGCTCGGTTACGGGTGCCGATCGTCAGCGCGGTGATCGGCGAGGGCGGCTCGGGCGGTGCACTCGCGATCGGGGTGTGCGACCGCTTGTTGATGCTGCAATACAGCACCTATTCCGTCATCTCGCCCGAAGGTTGCGCGAGCATCCTTTGGAAGAGCGCCGACAAGAAAGAGGCCGCCGCCGAGGCCATGGGGCTCACGGCGGACCGGCTGCAACGGCTCGGTCTCATCGACGAGCTCATCCTTGAGCCGCTCGGTGGCGCCCATCGTGATGTCGATACGACCAGTGCCGCGCTCGGTGCCGCCCTTGAGCGGCATGTCGCTGCGCTCGCGGCCAAGCCCATCGACCAGCTTTTGGCCGAGCGCCAGCAGCGCATCGCGGGCTTCGGTGCCTACACCGAGGTCGCCGGCTGAACCGCCGGTCTGCGGGCGCGATCGCGCCCACCACCACCGATCCTTGGGTTGCAGCGCTCATGCAGCGACTGGACGGGTTGTTGCAGGCGATCCCGGTGAGCCGCTTGTGCGTGGCGTTGAGCGGGGGGCCGGATTCGGTAGCGCTCTTGGCGGCGTTGGCGATGGCGCGACACGGGCGCGCGTCGTCCGCGCGGTTGCCCTTGCGCGCGCTGCATGTCAATCATCGTCTGCAACCGCAAGCCGACCGATGGGCGCGCGAGTGCCGCAAGCTCGGTCGTGCGGTGGGCGTCCCCGTGTCGGTGCGGGAGGTCGAGGTCACCGCAGGTCGAGGTCGTTCGCTCGAGGCCGCGGCGCGTGAAGCCCGACGCGGTGCCTTCGTCGCGGCGCTGCGGCCCGGCGAGGCGCTGTTGACCGCTCACCACTTGGACGATCAGCTCGAGACCGTGCTCCTGATGTTGCTGCGCGGGTCAGGTGTGCACGGTCTCGCGGCGATGCCGCCAGCGCAGCCCTTCGGCAAGGGCTGGTTGTTGCGCCCGCTGCTCGAGGAGCCGCGTTCGGCACTTGCGGCCTTCGTCGCCCGACGGGGTCTCGCCTCGGTCATCGATGCCAGCAACGCCGACGAGCGGTTCGACCGCAACTACCTGCGGCACCAGGTGACCCCGCTGCTCGAGACCCGTTGGCCCGGTGCAGCGCGCGCCGTCGCCCGCAGTGCGCGCCTGCTCGGCGAAGCGCGTGGATTGCTCGATGAGTTGGCGCAGGCTGACCTTGCGCGGATCGATCCCGCGCGGATCGATCCCGCGCAGACCGATCCCGCGCGTCCAGCCGAGGCGTCGGCGCGGCGTAGCCTCGGGCTGCCGGGGCTCGCGAGCTTGACTGCGGCCCGCCAGCGCAACGCCTTGCGGGCTTGGCTGCGAGGGCAGGGCGCCCTGCTGCCCGATGAGGTGCACCTCGAGCGTATCCGGGTCGAGTTGCCCGCGGCACGGCGCGATGCGCAACCCTTCGTCCGCTGGCAAGGCGGCGAGGTGCGGCGATTCCGCGCGCGCCTGTACTTTTTCCCGCCACTGGCCGCCTCGCGGTCGGACGCCCGGTGCACTGTGCCGGGTGAGTGGCGCTGGACCCGGGGCAGGCCGTACGAGCTCGGGCCGGGTCGCGGCGCGCTGCGTCTGCTCGTCGACCCGCAGGGATCGATCGCCCGCGACACACTGCCGCCGCGCCTCTGGGTGCGCGCCCGGGTGCCCGGGGCCACGGTGACGCTGCATCCGGGCGGTCCGACCCACGCCGTGAAAGAGCTGCTGCGTGTGCGGGGCATCCTGCCCTGGGAGCGCGACCGCTTGCCGGTGGTGTGCGATGGCGCGCAGATCGTGTCGGTGGGCGGCCTCTTCGTCACCGCCCCCTATCAGGCGACGGGTCCAGGGCGCGGCGGGCGCCTGCGCCTTGAATGGGTCGACCCCCCTGAGTTCCGCGTTGAGGAGAATGCTGCGATTTGCTAACCTGACTTCCCGTCGCGCCACGGTCGTCCCGGCCGCGGCCAATCACTGCGGCGGTGTCCATGCCTCGTTTTGTATTCGTCACGGGCGGTGTCGTTTCCTCGCTGGGGAAGGGCATCGCCTCCGCCTCATTGGGCGCCATCCTCGAGGCCCGCGGCTTGAAGGTCGCGATGGTCAAACTCGACCCCTACATCAATGTCGATCCGGGCACCATGAGCCCGTTCCAGCACGGCGAGGTCTTCGTCACCGACGATGGCACGGAGACCGACCTCGACCTCGGCCACTACGAGCGCTTCGTGCGCACGGTCACCGGTCGCAACAGCAACTTCACCACCGGCCGCATCTACGAGCGCGTGATCGCCAAGGAGCGGCGTGGCGATTACCTCGGCGCGACGGTGCAGGTGATCCCGCACATCACCGACGAGATCAAGCGCAACATCCTGCTCGGCGCCGGTGACTCCGATGTCTGCATGGTCGAGATCGGCGGCACGGTCGGTGACATCGAGTCGCTACCGTTCCTGGAGGCGATCCGCCAGTTGGGCGTGGAGCTCGGTCGCAACCACTGTGTGTTCATGCACCTGACGCTGGTGCCGGTGGTCGGCGGTTCCGGCGAGATCAAGACCAAGCCGACCCAGCATTCGGTCAAAG
The DNA here is from genome assembly GCA_937920275.1 of uncultured Pseudomonadota bacterium. GTDB lineage: Bacteria > Pseudomonadota > Gammaproteobacteria > Steroidobacterales > Steroidobacteraceae > UBA964. Next base: position 31,809 of record CALGVD010000122.1, on the reverse strand, counting down.
AACTCCGTGGCATCGGCATCCAACCCGACATCCTGCTGTGCCGCGCGCAGGACCCTTTGCCCGCCGAGCAGCGGCGCAAGATCGCGCTGTTCACCAATGTCGAGGAGCGGGCGGTGATCTCCGCGGTCGATGCGCGTGACATCTACGAGATCCCCATGCTGCTGCACGCGCAGGATCTCGACGGGATCATCGTCGAGAAACTCCGCCTCGAGTCGCAGACGCGCCCGGCCGACCTCTCGGCATGGCAGGGTGTGGTCGATGCGAAGGCGAACCCGACCGGTGAGGTCGACATCGCGATGGTCGGAAAGTATGTCCAGATGCGCGATGCCTACATCTCGCTCAACGAAGCGCTGACCCACGCCGGTGTGCAGACCCGCACCCGCGTGCGCATCCATTTCATCGAGTCCACCGACATCGAGGAGCGCGGCACCGTGCTGCTGCAAGGGATGGATGCCATCTTGGTGCCCGGCGGCTTCGGCGAGCGCGGCATCGAGGGCAAGATCGCTGCGATACGCCACGCTCGTGAGAACGCGATCCCGTACCTCGGCATCTGCCTCGGCATGCAGCTCGCGGTGATCGAGTACGGCCGGAATGTGCTCGGGCTCGAGGGCGCCAACAGCACCGAGTTCAACCGCCTCGCGCCGCATCCGACGATCGCGCTCATCACCGAATGGCAGGACGCCGCCCGTGGTTCGCAGGCCCGCGACGAGTCCTCGGGCAAGGGCGGTACGATGCGTCTCGGTGCCCAAGATGTGCGCCTCGCGCCGGGATCGCGGGCGCGCGCGCTCTACGGTCGCGACGTGATCCGCGAACGGCATCGGCACCGATACGAGTTCAACAACGGCTATCTCGATCGGTACCGCGACGGCGGGATGGCGCTCACCGGGTTCTCGCCCGATGGGCTGGTGGAGATCGTCGAACTGACGACGCACCCCTGGTTCCTCGCCACCCAATTCCATCCGGAGTTCACCTCCAATCCGCGCGACGGTCACCCGCTCTTCACCGGGTTCCTCGCCGCGGCGCGCAGCCACCACGATGCGGCCGTCGCCGGCAGCGCCGGGGCGGGTGCGGCGCGATCGACGGCAGGGCGGGCCTGACGGTGCGGCTCGGTGATTTCGTCGCGGGCGCACGCGAACCGCTGTTCCTGATCTCCGGTCCCTGCGTCATCGAAAGCGCGGCGCTCTGCGAAGAGATCGCCGGTCGTATGCTCGAGATCACGCGTCCGCTCGGCATCCCGTACGTGTTCAAGGCTTCCTTCGACAAGGCCAACCGCAGTTCGCGCTCGAGTTTCCGCGGACCGGGCATCGACGCCGGGCTCAAGGTCCTCGCGGACATCCGCAGCCGCTTCGGTGTGCCCGTGCTCACCGATGTGCACGAAGACACCCCGCTCGCCGAGGTGGCAGCGGTGGTCGATGTGTTGCAGACCCCGGCTTTCCTGTGCCGCCAGACCAACTTCATCGTCGGGGTCGCCTCCCAGGGCAAACCCGTGAACATCAAAAAAGGCCAGTTCCTCTCGCCCTGGGAGATGCAGAACGTGGTCGACAAGGCGCGCTCGACGGGCAACGAGCAGATCATGGTCTGCGAACGCGGGTTCTCCTTCGGCTATAACAACCTCGTCTCCGACATGCGTTCGCTTGCCGTGATGCGCCGTACCGGTTGTCCGGTGGTGTTCGACGCCACGCATTCGGTGCAGCTGCCGGGCGGGCAGGGCAGCGCCTCAGGCGGTCAGCGCGAGTTCGTGCCGGTGCTCGCACGCGCAGCGGTCGCCGCCGGCGTCGCCGGCGTGTTCATGGAGACCCACCCGGATCCCGCGCGCGCGCTGTCGGACGGCCCCAACGCCTGGCCGCTCGATCGGATGCCGGCGCTGCTCGAGACGCTCGTCGGGCTCGATCGGATCGCCAAGTCACGCCCTTTCGAGGAAGACCAGCTATGAGCCGTATCGCCGACATCTGCGCCCGCGAGATCATGGATTCGCGCGGCAACCCCACGGTCGAAGCCGATGTGACGCTCGCGAGCGGCGTGCGTGGCCGCGCGGCGGTGCCCTCCGGCGCGTCGACCGGCACGCGTGAGGCGGTCGAACTGCGCGATGGCGACAAGAGCCGGTATTTCGGCAAGGGCGTGCTCAAGGCGGTCGGTCATGTGAACGGTCCGATCCGCAAGGCCCTGCGCGGACGCGATGCACGCGACCAGCAAGAGATCGACGCGCGCCTCATCGCGCTCGACGGCACCGACAACAAATGCCGCCTCGGCGCCAACGCGTTGCTCGCCGTGTCGATGGCCACCGCCCATGCGGCCGCCGCCGATGCCGGACAGCCGCTGTGGCGTTATCTGGCCCATGGCCGTCGTCCCTCGATGCCGGTGCCGATGATGAACGTCATCAACGGCGGCGCGCACGCCGACAACCGTCTCGACATCCAGGAATTCATGATCGTGCCCGCGCGCGCGGCGAGTTTCTCCGAGGCGCTGCGCCAGGGCGCCGAGATCTTCCACACCCTCAAGGGCATCCTCAAGGGTCGCAAGCTCACGACCGCCGTGGGTGACGAGGGCGGCTTCGCACCGGACCTCGCCTCCACCGAAGCCGCTTTGAAGTTGCTGATGCAGGCGATCGAGCGTGCCGGCTACAAGCCCGGGCGTGACATCCACCTCGGGCTCGATGTGGCCAGTTCCGAGTTCTACCGCGATGGGCGCTACGCCTTGCACGGCGAGGCGCGCAGCTTCACGGCGGAACAGTTCACGCGGTACCTCGCGAAGCTGGTCGACAAGTTCCCCATCATCACCATCGAAGACGGCATGGCCGAAGGCGACTGGGACGGATGGGCGGGTCTCACCCGCGCCCTCGGCAAGCGCGTGCAGTTGGTGGGTGATGACCTGTTCGTGACCAACCCGAGGATCCTCGCCGAGGGCATCGCCAAGGGCGTCGCCAATTCCATCCTCATCAAGGTCAACCAGATCGGCACGCTCACCGAGACCCTCGAGGCCATCGCGCTCGCGCAGGGCGCCGGATATTCGGCGGTGGTCTCGCACCGCTCCGGTGAGACCGAGGACACCACCATCGCCGACATCGCGGTGGCGACGGGTGCCGGCCAGATCAAGACCGGGTCGTTGTCGCGCTCGGACAGGGTCGCCAAGTACAACCAGCTGCTGCGCATCGAGGGCGAGCTCGGACGGCGGGCGCGCTACGCCGGTCGCGACGCCTTCCCGGTCAAGGTCTGAGGCCGATGCTTTCCTTTGACTCGATGCGGCGTTAACCTTGCACCCGTCATGAAGTGGTATGCCGGAATCCTGCTCGTCCTGGCGTTGGCCCTCAACGCCCGCATCTGGGTCTCCGACGATGGGCTCAGCGAGGTCTGGCGTCTGGAGCAGGCGGTCGCCGCGCAGCAAAGCACCAACGCCTCACTCGTGCGCCGCAACGATCAGCTGGCAGCCGAGGTCGCAGACCTGAAGGGCGGGCTGGTCGCGGTCGAGGAGCGTGCGCGCAGCGAACTCGGCATGATCGGCCCCAACGAAACCTTCTATCAGGTGGTCGCGAAGGTGGCGCCACCGTCGCCCGCGGCCACACCGTCGTTGGAACCCGCACCGGTACCGCAAGGCGCGCCTGCCGGTGCCGAGCGCACCCGCACGGCGCAGCGCTGAGTCCCGGGTTGGCGCCCTCGTCCTATTGGCTCGTCATGCCGGCGGCCGGGCGGGGCGAGCGTCTCGGCGGCGCAGTCCCCAAACAATATCTGCCGCTGCACGGTCGACCGATGCTCGGTTGGGCGCTGGAGCCGTTCATCGTGGATGCGGCTTGTCGTGGCATCGCCGTCGCCGTGGCGCCCGGTGATCCGCACTGGGCCGACCTGCGCGCCGGTCTCGGCCGCGAGGTGATCGAGGCCCGAGGTGGAGCGACGCGCGCGGAATCGGTGCGTGCGGGGCTCGACGCGTTGTCGTTCGCCGGTGCCGATGCGCAGGATTGGGTGCTGGTGCACGATGCCGCGCGGCCCTGCATCACCGCTGCGGAGATCGCGGCGCTGCGCCGCGCCGTGGCTGCGGAGTCGGACGCGGTGGGCGGCCTGCTGGCGCTGCCCCTCGCCGATACCTTGAAGCGTGCCGATCTGTCCGGCGCTGCGGTCCGCAGTTCAGCGACTGTGCCGCGCGAGTCGCTGTGGCGCGCGATGACGCCGCAGATGTCCCGGCTCGGCGACCTCCGAGCGGCGCTGCAGGCTGCGCTCGCGAGCGGACGCCAACCGACCGACGAGGCGCAGGCGCTCGAATGGCAGGGCTTTGCCTTGCACTTGGTCGCCGGCGAACCGACGAACCTGAAAGTCACCACCGCCGGGGATGTGCGGCTCGCAGAGGCGATACTCGTCGCCGCCCGGGACCGAGGAGCAGAGGTATGACCATGCGGGTCGGATCGGGATTCGATGTCCATGCGTTCGGGCCGGGCGAGCATGTGATGCTCGGCGGGGTGCGGATCGCGCATTCGAGCGGTGTGCTCGCGCATTCGGACGGCGATGTGCTGCTGCACGCGCTCTGCGATGCCCTGCTCGGGGCGGCAGGGCTCGGCGATATCGGCCAGCATTTCCCCGACACCGACCCGCGTTGGCGTGGCGCGCCGAGTTCGGGCTTCGTGACCGCCGTGATCGCGCTGCTCGAGCAGCGGGGCTGGCGGGTGGTGAACGCCGATCTCACCCTGATCGCGGAGGCGCCGCGCATCGGCGCACATCGCGAGGCGATCGGCCGACAGGTCGCGCAGTTGCTCGGCATCGCCCCTGATGCCGTGAACCTCAAGGCCACCACGACCGAGAGACTCGGATTCATCGGCCGTGGCGAGGGCTTGGCCGCGCAGGCGACCGTACTGCTGGTTGCGGTAGGCTGAGGCAGGCGTGCATACCCCGACCGAACTCGCGCTCGATCCGCCCCGCGCCGCCGGTGCGCCGCTCGGCAGCGCGGTGATCCGTTCGACGCCCGAGGACTTCCAGGTCGATGAGCGGCTCGGTTTCGAACCGTCCGGATCCGGGGAGCACCTGCTGCTGCGGGTGCGCAAGCGCGGTCAGAACACCGCGTGGGTGGCGCGGGAGTTGGCGCGTCTGGCGGATGTCCGACAGCACGATGTCGGTTACGCCGGGTTGAAAGACCGCAATGCGGTGACGACCCAGTGGTTCAGCCTGCCGGCACGGAAACGGACTGCCGCGGACTTCGTGGGTGCAGGGGGTGAGGGCTTCGAGGTGCTCGAGGCGCATGCCCATCGCCGTAAGCTGCCGCGCGGCGCGCTCGCCGGCAATGATTTCCGCATCATGCTGCGTGGCGTCACGGGCGAGCCGGCTGCGATCGAAGCGCGGCTGGAGCGGCTGCGCAAGCAAGGGGTCCCCAATTACTTCGGCCCGCAACGCTTCGGGCGCGAGCTCTCGAACCTCGCGGTGCTCACGGGCGGATCCCCGCCGCGCGACGGCCGTGGTTTCGTGCTGTCGGCGGCGCGCAGCCTGATCTTCAACGCGGTGCTGGCCGAGCGCGTCGAACTCGGCACTTGGGACCGCCTGCTCGAGGGCGACCGGGCGAACCTCGAGGGTCGGAACTCCAACTTCCTGGTCGAGGCCGTCGACAGCGAGCTCGAGCAACGGCTCGCTGTGCTCGACCTGCATCCGACCGGTCCGATGTGGGGAGCGGGCGACGGCGGGACGCGTGCTGCCGTGGCCGAACTCGAAGAGAGCGTCGCCGGGCGTTATCCCGCGCTGCAGGAGATGTTGCGGGTCGAGGGCATGGAGCCCGCGCGGCGTCCGCTGCGTGCGGTGGTCCGTGATCTTGCATCCGCATGGACGCCGTCCGTGGCCGTCCCGGGCAGCGCTGCCGCACAGGATTGCGAATTGCGGTTTTCGTTGCGCTCGGGCAGTTTCGCGACGGTGGTGCTGCGGGAATTGGTCAACCTCACGACCGTCGCTTCGGAGGACGAACATGCTTGAGATCATCGACCATGGGCTGGTCCGCGAGATCCGTCTCGCGCGGGCGCCCGTCAACGCCTTGAGCGCGACTTTCACGATGGCCTTGGACGAGGCCCTCGCCGCGGCCTATGCCGCCGGGGAGGCCGAGGGCGGCGTGCGTGCGGTGGTGCTCTCGGGGCAGCCGGGTATGTTCTCTGCGGGGCTCGATATCCGCGAGGTCACCGGACCAGAGAACGGGTTGCAGGCCTTGCTGACAGGCTTTTGGCGCCTGCAGCAACGATTGGTCTTCGGGCCGCTGCCGGTGGTGAGCGCGATCACCGGCCATTCACCCGCGGGCGGGGCCGTGCTCGCCATCCTCTGTGACCACCGCATCATGGCGGCCGGGGACTTCCACATCGGCCTCAACGAGGTGCGCGTGGGGCTGTACCCCGGCGAAGTGATCTTCCGCTGCCTGGAACGGTTGGTGGGCACGGGACGCGCCGCGTCGCTGCTGACGCGCGGCGCGATGTTGACGCCGGACGAAGCGCTCGCCTGCGGGCTCATCGACGAGGTCGTGACACCCGGCGAGGTCGTGCCACGGGCCATCGCGCTCGCCGCCGAACTCGCGTCGCTGCCGCAGCAGACTTATCGGCGCACGCGGGCGTTGACGCGCAGCGGGTTGGGAGAACTGTTCAAGATCCCGGCGGAACGCGTCGCCAGCGAGATCGCCGGCGGTTGGATCACCGATGAGACCCGCGTGCAGATGGCGGCGGCGCTCGGCCGCAAGCCGCGCTGAACGATCGACGCTGCGCCGCGGCTGCCTGGGCTAGCGGCCGCGCAGCAGCACATAGATCGCGCCGGTGCCGCCGTCGCTGCGGCGTGCCGAACAGAACGCCAGCACCGAGTCGTCGCGCCGCAGTACGATGTTGGCGACATTTTTGAGCACAGGTCCGCGCGGGCCGGAGCCGAGACCCTTGCCGTGCACGATACGCAGACAACGCAGGTGCTGAGCGGTGGCGCGTGCGAGGAAGTCACGCAGTTCGGATTTGGCTTCGCGCTGGGTCATGCCGTGCAGGTCTAGGGCATCCTCCACCCGATAGTAGCCGCGACGCAGGTTGCGCATCACCGTGTCCTGGATGCCGTTGCGGCGGAACGAGAGTTCGTCGGCGGCCTCGACCTCGAGATCTTCGGGTGTGAGCAGCAGGCTGTCCTCCAGCACCTCGACTTCGGCGCGTCGTCGGAAATGGGCTTTCGGCGCGGGTTTGCGACGCTTGGGCGGGACGCGTGGCTCGTGCTTGATCGGCCGGGCACCGTCTACCGCGTCGCGGAAGGCCTTGATGTCGTCATCGGTCGGCTTGCGCATGGTCGCGGGCTCCTGGCTTCGGGGTTCGTACTGTCCCCGGGTCGCCGTATTCAGTATATTGCGGCGCGCCATGAAGATCCTTGTCTGCAACGACGACGGTTACCGCGCCCCGGGCATCCTCGCCTTGCGTGGGTCGCTGGAGGGGCTCGCGGAGCTCACCACCGTCGCCCCGGAGCGCAACCACAGCGGCGCGAGCAATGCGCTCACCTTGGAGATGCCGCTGCGGGTCACCGAAGTCTCACCCGACTCCTTTTTCGTCAGTGGTACGCCCACCGATTGCGTGCACCTCGCGATCTCTGGTCTGTTCGCTTTCGAGCACGATATGGTGGTCTCCGGCATCAACCATGGCGAGAACTTAGGTGACGATGTGCTCTACTCGGGCACGGTCGCCGCCGCCATCGAGGGTCGCTTCCTCGGTCTGCCGACGGTCGCGTTCTCGCTGCGGCGGCCCGCGTCGGGCGAGCCCGATTTCGCCGCTGCCGCGCGGGTCGCCCGCCTCATCGTACAGCGGTTGTTGCTGGCGCCGCTCGAGCGCACGATGATCCTGAACGTCAACATCCCGCACCTGCCGTTCGAGGCGCTGCGCGGCTTCCGCAGCACGCGGCTCGGCGCGCGTCACCGCTCTGACCGGGTCGTTCCGGCGACCGATCCCCGTGGTCGGCAGGTCTTCTGGGTCGGTGCGGCGGGCGAGGGCGAGGACGATGGTCCGGGCACCGATTTCCACGCCGTCGCCGAGGGGTTCGTCTCGGTGACGCCCTTGCAGGTCGATCTCACCCGGCACGGCGCGATCGAACCGATCGCGCGCTGGCTCGACGGCATCGGCTGAGCGCGGGGTCGTCGACTCCGCATGGACACGCGTCTCGACGGCATCGGCATGACTTCGGCGCGGACGCGCGAACGGCTCATCCTCCGTCTTGCTGAACAAGGCATCCAAGATGCCGCCGTGCTCGAGCGGATCCGATCGGTGCCGCGTCATATCTTCGTCGACGAGGCCTTGGCGAGCCGTGCTTACGAGGACACCGCGCTGCCGCTCGGTCATGGCCAGACCATCTCACAGCCGTACATCGTCGCGCGTATGACCGAGGCACTGCGGGCGGGCGCAGCGGTGCGCAGTGTGCTCGAGATCGGTACGGGCTGCGGTTACCAGACGGCCGTACTGGCTGGGTTGGTGCCGCAGGTCTTCACCATCGAGCGCATCGAGCCCTTGCTGCAGCGCGCCAAATCGAACCTGCGCGAGATCGGCATCGCCAATGTGCGGTTCCGACATGGTGACGGCTTCGAGGGTTGGCGGGCGATGGGCCCCTACGACAGCATCTTGGTCGCGGCCGCGCCCGCCGAGGTGCCGGAAGAACTGCTCGCGCAGCTTGCGCCGGGCGGGCGTCTGGTCATGCCCATCGGCCCCGACGGCCGTCAGCGTCTGCTGCGATACACCCGTCGCGGCACGGTCTACGAGCCCGAAGATCTCGGTGCGGTATCGTTCGTGCCGATGCTCGCAGGAGTGGTGGGGTCGCTCGGCTGACGAGGCTCCGCCGCAGGGAACAAAAACGCCGACACGCGCCGGCCGTCCTGTACGAGCAGGTTGAAAGTGCGGCAAGCAGGGCCGAGCGCCATGATCTCGAGACCGACGCGGCGGGTGAGGAACCACTGCCGCTGAGCGGCCGGCAAGAAGCTCTGGCCACCACCCCAGCCGATGATCACGAGTTCCGGTGGGGCGGCGAACAACGGCTCGAGGTCGGCCTCGCAGAGCTCGGCGGGGTGTTGTGGCCGCAAGAGTCTGATCCCGCCGAGTGAATCGAGGCAGATCGCCGTACGCAAGCGTTGTTCACCGATGCGGATCTCGCCATCGGAGTAGCTGCGGATGAGGAGTGCCGCGCTCGGCGGCGGAACATCAAGGGCCATGCTTCGGTACCATAGCCGAAGTGCGCGACCTCGTGCTCATACTGCCGGACCTTTTCCTCTTCGACTCCGATGCCGCCTCAGCCCGCGGTCCGGGGCTCGCCCGACTGCGTTTCGCGCGATCGACGCCGCTGCGCGGCGGTTGGCGCGGCCTTTTGGCGCGCGGCTTGGGTCGGGCTGATCTGGTGGCCGTCGATCCCGCCGAGGTGGTGGCCGCAGAAGTCGGCGCGTCCGATCCGTGGCTGCTGTCACCGCTGCACCTCGTACCCGGCCTGAAGACGGTACATCTGGCGCCGGGGGGGCTGCTTCGCCTACCGGCAGAGGAGGCGGCTGAGCTGTGCGTCGTCTTCGCACGTGATCTCGGCGGTGATGCCCTGCGTTTGAGGCCCGCCCGCTCCGCGGGCTTCCTGCTCGAAGGACTCGATGCGGCGGGTGCGCTGACGGTGGAGCCGTCGCGATTGCTCGGCGGCGCGCTCGATGAGGCGTTGCCCGGCGGCGCGGGTGGCGCAGTGTTGCGGGCTTTCCTGACGGAGTGCGAGATGTGGTTGCACGCGCTGCCGCTCAATCGGCAGCGAGCTTTGCGCGGCGAGCCCCCGGTGACGACCCTCTGGCCCTGGGGCGGCGGCCAGCCGCTGCGCGAGCCGTTGGCGGTGTCCCACGGTGAGTCGCGTTGGCCTGTGGTGTGGTCGGAGGATGTGTGGGTGGAGTCGCTCGGTCGACTGGCTGGGCAGAGTGTCGAGGGCTTGCCGTCGGGCCTCGCACCGCTGCTGGCAGCCGGATCCGACGCTGGGTGTGCGGTGCTGCCGGTGCTCGGACGAGGCGTCGCGGCGATCGACCAAGAATATATCCTGCCCGCTGCCGAGGCGCTGCGCACCGGGCGGCTCGAGCGATTGACCTTGGCCGCTGGTGATCGCGCGGTCAGCGTCACGGCCGGCGACCGCCATCGTTTTTGGCGGCCGGCGCGCAACCTGCTCGAAGCCTTGCTCGAGGGCGAGGCTTGAAGCTCTCGGTCGTCCATCGGGCGGTGGACCCCGCCGGTCTCGCCGGGCTCGCCGGGCTGCCACCGGTGTTGGCGCGCGCGTACGCGGCGCGCGGCATCGAGGATCCTTCGCAACTTGCACACTCCCTCGATCGGTTGCTGCGGGTCGGTTCGCTCGAGGGCGTCGCGGCAGCCGTCGACCTGTTGCTCGCGCACCGCCGCGTCGAGGGCCGCGTGCTCGTGGTCGGCGACTTCGATGCGGACGGGGCGACGAGTTCCGCGTTGATCGTGCGGGCGCTGCAGGCCTGGGGTTGGCCTGCCGTCGACTTCCTCGTGCCCAACCGCTTCGAATACGGATACGGACTCACGCCCGAGATCGTCGCGCTCGCAGCGGAGCGCGCACCGACGCTGATCGTCACGGTCGATAACGGCATCTCGAGCATCACCGGCGTCGCGGCCGCACGCGCGCGCGGTATCGAGGTGCTGGTCACGGACCACCACCTCGCCGGCGCCGAGTTGCCGGATGCCAACGTGATCGTCAACCCCAATGTGCCGGGTGCGACCTTCGGTTCACGCTGTCTCGCCGGTGTGGGCGTCGCGTTCTACGTGATGTCCGCGCTGCACCGTGCGCTCGGTGATCCGGCCTTGCCATCGCCCGCGACCTGGTTGGATCTGGTGGCGCTCGGCACCGTCGCCGATGTCGTGCCGCTCGACCACAACAACCGGGTGTTGGTCGCGCAGGGCTTGCAACGCATCCGTGCCGGTCGTTGCACCCCAGGTCTGCGTGCGCTGCTCGAGATCGGGGGTCGTCCGCTCGCCGGGTTGGTCGCCGCTGACCTCGGTTTCGCCGCCGGGCCACGGTTGAACGCCGCCGGGCGTCTTGATGACATGTCGATCGGCATCCGTTGCCTGATCACGGATTCCCCCGCCGAAGCCGAGGCGCTCGCCACGCGCCTCGACGAGCTCAACAAAGAGCGTCGCGTGATCGAAGGCCGTATGCAGGAGGAGGCGATCGCTGCGGTGCGGCACCTCAAAGATCCCGACGATGACGGGTATCGTTCGGCGCCCGATGGGCGCGCCTCATCGGGGTCCCGCGTGCGTCGCCGTCACGGACTCTGTCTCTACGATCCCGGCTGGCACCAAGGCGTCGTCGGGCTGGTCGCGGGCCGGCTCAAGGACCGTATGCGCCGCCCGGTGATCGCGTTCGCCGACGCCGGTGCCGAAGAGCTGCGCGGTTCGGCCCGTTCGGTCACCGGGGTCCACATCCGGGATGTGCTCGATGCCGTCGCCACGCGTCATCCGGGATTGCTCGGCCGGTTCGGCGGCCATGCGATGGCGGCGGGGCTGACGCTGGCGCGCGACCGTCTCGATGAGTTCGCCGAGGCCTTCGATACCGAGGTGGCGCGGTGGCAGACGGGCGGTTCGCTCGCCGATCGCGTCGAGACCGATGGGCCGCTCACGATCGATGAGATCTCGCTGGTCACCGCGGAGGCGCTGCGTGCGGCCGGCCCTTGGGGCCAGGCATTCCCAGAGCCGAGCTTCGACCAACGCTTCCGGATCCTGCGTACGCGCACCGTCGGTGAGCGGCACCTCAAGATGTGGGTCGAGGTGCCCGGTGAGGGACGACGGTTCGATGCCATCGCGTTCAACTTCTTCCAGGGGCGCGACGCCGGCCGCCCGCTGCCCGCCGAGGCATTGCTGGTGTACCGGCTCGATGTGAACGAGTACGCGGGCGAGCGTCGGCTGCAGTTGCTGGTCGATCATCTGCTAGAATAGGCCCATGATCGAACTCGGCCTCGTCAAGCGTTCCCTCACCGACCTCCAGGAGCGCGTGCGCTCCTTACGGGGGTTTCTTTGACTACGACCTGAAGAAGGAACGTCTCGAAGAGGTCAGCCGGGAGCTCGAAGACCCCGCGATCTGGCAGAAGCCGGAGAAGGCGCAGGAGCTCGGCAAGGAGCGCGCCAAGCTCGCGACCGAGATCTCGCAGATGGACTCCGCGACCCGCGCCGTCGTCGACTCCGTCGAACTGCTCGAACTCGCCGAAGCGGAGGGCGACGAGGGGGTGGCCATCGAGGTCGAGCGTGACCTGCCCAAGGTCGAGGCTGAAGTCCGCAAGCTCGAGCTGCGTCGGATGTTCCGCGGCGAGATGGACCCGCGTAACGCCTATCTCGACATCCAGGCGGGCGCCGGTGGCACCGAGGCCCAGGACTGGGCGCAGATGTTGCTGCGCATGTATCTCAAGTGGGCCGCATCGCGCGGTTTCTCCGCCGAGGTCATCGACTCCAGCCCGGGCGAAGTGGCGGGCATGAAGAGCGCCACCATCGAGGTGCGTGGTGATCATGCCTACGGCTGGCTGCGCACCGAGACCGGTGTCCACCGTCTGGTCCGCAAATCACCCTTCGATTCCGGCAACCGCCGCCATACCTCGTTCGCGTCGGTGTTCATCTCGCCCGAGGTCGACGACGACATCAACATCGACATCAACCCTGCGGATCTCGAGACGGATGTCTATCGCTCGAGCGGCGCCGGCGGACAGCACGTCAACAAGACCGAGTCGGCCGTGCGCATCCGCCATATGCCCACGGGCCTCGTCGCCGCGTGCCAGAACGAGCGCAGCCAGCACAAGAACCGCGCCACCGCGATGAAGATGCTGAAGGCCAAGCTCTACGAGCTCGAGGTCAACAAGCGCAATGCCGCGGCGAAGGTGCTCGAGGACTCCAAGTCGGATGTCAGCTGGGGTCACCAGATCCGCTCCTATGTCCTCGACCAGTCGCGCATCAAGGATCTGCGGACCGACATCGAGGTGGGCAACACCACCGCGGTGCTCGATGGTGATCTCGATCCCTTCCTCGAAGCCTCACTCAAGGCGGGCCTGTGACCGAAGACGACAACAAGCTGGTCGCCGAGCGCCGCGCCAAGCTCGCCGCCCTGCGTGCGACGGGCGGCCCGGCGTTCCCCAATGATTTCCGCCGGGATGCGCTCGCCAACGAGTTGCTGCTCGGCTACGGCGCGCTCTCCGATGCAGCCCTCGAGGCGTCGGCGGTACGGGTGAAGGTCGCCGGCCGGATGATGCTGCGACGCATCATGGGCAAGGCGAGCTTCGCCAAGCTGCAGGACTCCTCCGGGCAGATCCAGATCTTCGTGCAGCGCGAGGCGCTCGGCGAGCAGCCTTACGATGATTTCAAGGGCTGGGATGTCGGCGACATCTTGGGCGCCGAGGGCGTGCTGTTCCGCACCAAGACCGGCGAGCTCTCGGTGCGCGTGGAGGGACTGCGTCTGTTGGTGAAGTCGTTGCAGCCCTTGCCCGACAAGTGGCATGGCCTCGCAGATACCGAGGCGCGCTATCGGCAGCGCTATGTCGATCTGATCATGAACGAGGACAGCCGTGCGGTGTTCCAGAAGCGCACCGCCCTCGTGCGTTTCTTGCGTGACATGCTCGATGCACGGGGCTTCCTCGAGGTCGAGACGCCGATGATGCAGCCGATCCCGGGCGGTGCGGTGGCCCGGCCGTTCGTCACGCATCACAACGCGCTCGGCATCGACATGTACCTGCGCATCGCGCCGGAGCTCTACCTGAAACGACTGGTGGTCGGCGGTCTCGAGCGTGTGTATGAGATCAACCGGAACTTCCGCAACGAAGGGCTCTCGACGCGCCACAACCCCGAGTTCACGATGCTCGAGCTCTACCAGGCGTATGCGGACTACCGCGACCTGATGGATCTCGTCGAGCAGATGCTGCGTGGCGCAGCCGAGGCCGTGCTTGGCACATTGCAGTTCGACTCGCAGGGCCAGCACCACGACCTGCGCGACGCGTTCGAGCGCGTCACCGTCGAGGATCTGATCCTGCGCTGTAATCCGGGGCTCGAGCGGGCTCGGCTGCGTGATGTGCCCTACCTGCGTGCGGCCTGCGAGGCGCGCGGCATCCCGTGGAAGCCCGGCGACGGCGCTGGCAAGCTGCAGATCGAGATCTTCGAGAAGACCGGGGAGCACACCCTCGTCCAACCGACCTTCGTCTACGCCTATCCGGCGGAGGTGTCGCCGTTGTCGCGTGCCAACGATCTCGACCCCTTCCTCACCGACCGCTTCGAGTTCTTCGTGGGCGGTCGCGAACTCGCCAACGGTTTCTCCGAACTCAACGACGCCGAAGATCAGGCGGCGCGCTTCCGCGCGCAGGTCGAGCGCAAGGACGCGGGTGATGAAGAGGCGATGTTCTACGACGCCGATTACATCCGTGCGCTCGAGTACGGCATGCCGCCCACCGCCGGTCTCGGGATCGGGATCGACCGTTTGGCGATGCTGTTGACCGGTTCGCCCTCGATCCGCGACGTGCTGCTGTTCCCGCAGATGCGGCCGGAGTGACCGGCCTGGTTTTTCAGGGCAGGGCGTAGGGCAACGGCAGCGCGGTCGCGACGAGCCGCTCCGTCGCGGCGTCGGTGGGCGACGGTTCCTCGTTCGTCGCCTCGTCGGCGGACGCCTGCTCAGGCAACGGCGCGACGGCAAGGAATTCCCAAGCACCATCCGGGCGCTTCGCGCCTTCGACCCATTGTGCGCTGCGGCCATCGACGAAGCGCAGCGTCTCACCGGGTGTCGGCAGTGCTGCAGACGGGTCGGCAGGTCGCGCTTCGAAGCGCTGTAGGCGCCGCTTCACCCGACCCCGGTAGTGGGCGCGGGCGATCACTTCCTGCCCCGTGTAGCAGCCCTTGGTGAAGGAGACCCCATCCAAGAGGTCGAGGTTCAGCATCTGGGCGACGAACGAGGCCCGGGTCGTCGGCAGCACCTCGGGCAATCCTGCGGCGACATCGGCCAGCCGCCATGCCGTTCGGGCGGCAGCAGCGGCAGGTTGCGCCGGGGTAGGGTCTGCCGGAGGGGTGGGCGATCCGGCGGGGGCGAGCGCAGGTCGCGGAGTGAGCCGAAGGCAGCGCCCGTCAGGCGTGTGACGCCAGGTGACCGCGCCGTCCTGATGCGCTGTCGCGCCGACCACAGAGCTGAGCGGAGGGCCGGCGAGCGGGGTCTCGGCCCATAAGCCCTCGATGCACCAGGCCTCCGATACGTCTTGAAGCTCGGCCTTGGAGCGCAGCAGGAAGCGGACGAGCAGAGCACGCGTCTCGGCGATGAGCGCGCGGGGCAGCACGCAGAGCACCGTGTCGGCATCCCAGGCGAGCAACCGCATCACCGCAAGGTTGCGACCCTGCGGGTTGTGCAGCCCGGCCAGCCGCACCAGAGTGCGGTCCAAGGCGAGCACATCTTGCGAGAGTTGGCCGTTGAGGAACTTGCGCGCCTCCGCGCCACGCACGGCGAGCACGCCGAGGTCATCGAGCATGACGACGGGCCGATCGGAAGGCGGTGCGGAAGGCGGAACGGACATCGTCATGGTGATGCGGAAGCGGTCGTGGAAGGTGGTCGGACACCGCGGATTCTGGCAGACTCTTCGTTGATGCAGAACAACTCCCACGCGCCTCGTCCGCAGGCCTCGTCGCCTCCTGCCGAGTCGCCGCCAACCTCGGCGCTGCCGTTGCCGCTGCCCCCGACGCCCGCTGCCCCGCAGCGTGAGATCGGCGGCCCGCCGGGCCCCGAACCGACGCGTTACGGCGATTGGGAAAAGAACGGCCGCTGCATCGATTTTTGACCGACTCAGGACACGCGCATGAGCACGAGACCGCGACCACTATCGCCGCACCTTGGCATCTATCGGTTCATGTACACGATGGCGACCTCGATCGCCCATCGCATCACGGGCATCGTCCTGTCGGCGGGGCTGCTGTTGCTCGTGGCATGGCTGCTCGCTGCCGCGCTCGGCGCTGAGGCCTACGCGGCCACCACTGCCGTGTTGTCCAGCGTCTTCGTGAAACTTCTGCTCGCCGGCTGGCTGCTCGCGTTCTGCTACCACCTCTGCAACGGCCTCCGCCACCTCCACTGGGATCTCGGTCGTGGTCTCGAGAAGGCTGAAGCCCGCCGCAGCGCCGGTTGGGTCGTCGTGGGCACACTGGTGCTGTTCGCGGCGCTCGCCTGGGCGTTGTTCATCAGAGCCGGCGGCCTCATCGGCGGTACGCCATGAGCCTGCGCAGTCCCCTCGCAAGCGTGCTCGGCCGCGGCTCGGCGAAATCCGGCGTGTCGCATTGGTGGTCACAACGCCTCACGGCGGTCGCGTTGGTGCCGCTCACGGTATGGTTCGTCGTCCAACTCGCCGGTCTTGCGAGCGTCCCCGCGGGCCTCGGTCTCGAGTCGGTGCGTGCTTGGGTCGCAAGTGGTCTGACCCCTGTGCTGCTCGTGCTGCTCATCGGCGCGCTCGCCTGGCACTCCGCGCTCGGCGTGCAGGTGGTGCTCGAGGACTATGTCCACGCCAAAGGACTGAAGCTCGCTGCGCTTTTGGCATCGACCCTCCTTCATGCCTTGCTTGCCGTGGCCGGCGTGTACGCCGTGTTGCGCATCGCCTTCACAACGGGATCCTTCTGATGGCCGCCTACAATTTCATCGACCACACCTACGACGTCATCGTGGTCGGCGCCGGCGGTGCCGGGCTACGCGCGACTTTGGGCCTCGCCGAGGCCGGCCTCTCCACCGCCTGCATCACGAAAGTCTTCCCGACCCGCAGCCACACGGTCGCGGCGCAGGGCGGTATCTCGGCCGCGCTCGGCAACATGGGCGAGGACGATTGGCGCTACCACTTCTACGACACCATCAAGGGGGCGGACTGGCTCGGCGACCAGGACGCCATCGAGTTCCTCTGCAAGGAAGCCCCGGCGGCCGTCATCGAACTCGAGCACTACGGCGTGCCGTTCTCGCGCACGCCCGACGGTCGCATCTACCAACGGCCCTTCGGCGGCATGACCACCCAGTACGGTAAGGGCGTCGCGCAGCGCACCTGCGCCGCTGCCGATCGCACCGGGCACGCGATGCTGCACACGCTCTACCAGCAGTCGCTGAAGAACGAAGCCGAGTTCTTCATCGAATACTTCGCCATCGACCTCATCATGGAAGGTGGCGAGTGCCGCGGTGTGGTGGCGCTCAACCTCGCCGAGGGCACGCTGCACCGCTTCCGCGCCCACCTCGTGATCCTCGCGACGGGCGGCTACGGTCGCGCGTACTTCTCCTGCACCTCCGCGCACACCTGCACCGGTGACGGTGGCGGCATGGCGCTGCGTGCCGGCCTGCCGCTGCAGGACATGGAGTTCGTCCAGTTCCACCCGACCGGCATCTACGGGGCCGGCTGCCTCATCACCGAGGGTTCGCGGGGCGAGGGCGGCTACCTCTCCAACTCGCGCGGCGAGCGTTTCATGGAGCGCTACGCGCCGAACGCCAAGGACCTCGCCTCGCGCGATGTGGTGTCGCGCTCGATGACCATCGAGATCCGTGAGGGCCGCGGCGTCGGCAAGGACGCGGACCACATCCACCTGCATCTCGAGCACCTCGGCCCCGATGTCATCAAGCAGCGGCTGCCCGGCATCGCCGAGACCGCGCGCGTCTTCGCAGGCGTCGATGTCAACAAGGCGCCGATCCCCGTGCTGCCGACCGTGCACTACAACATGGGCGGCATCCCCTGCAATTACCACGGTGAGGTCGTCACGCTTAAGGGCAGCGACCCTGAGTCCGTCGTGCCGGGCCTGATGGCGGTCGGCGAGGCGGCCTGCGTGTCGGTGCACGGCGCCAACCGCTTGGGCTCGAATTCTTTGCTCGATCTCGTGGTGTTCGGGCGCGAGGCGGCGCGCCATGCGTCGACCACCGTCCGTCCCGGCCAGCCGCACAAGCCGCTGCCGAAGGACGCCGGCGATCTCGCGTTGTCACGGCTCGATCGGGTCCGTCACGCCGATGGCGAACGCTCCACGGCGCAGATCCGGCTCGAGATGCAGAAGATCATGCAATCCGACGCCGCGGTGTTCCGCACCGGCGAGTCGTTGCGGCAAGGTTGCGAGAAGCTGCAGCGCACCGTCGATTCGTTCGCGGATGTGCGGACCAGCGACCGCGGGCTCATCTGGAACACCGACCTCGTCGAGACCCTAGAACTCGACAACCTGCTCGGGCAAGCGGTCGCCACCGTGCGCTCCGCAGAGAACCGCAAAGAGAGCCGCGGTGCACACGCACGCGAGGATTTCCAGGACCGGGACGATGCGGCCTGGATGAAGCATTCGCTCTGTTGGGTCGACGAGAAAGGTCAGGTGCGCATCGACTACCGGCCGGTGCACCAAGGCACCTTGACCGCGGATGTCGAGGCCATCCCGCCCAAGGCCCGGACTTACTGAGGACAGACGCCATGGCCGAATTCCGCCTGCCCCCGAATTCCCGTATCAACCGCGAAGGCAAGGTACATGAGGCGCCCGCCGGCGCGACCAATGTCCGCGCCTTCAAGATCTATCGATACGACCCTGACGGTGGCGCCAACCCGCGCGTCGACACCTACAAGGTCGACATGGACGATTGCGGGCCGATGGTCCTCGACGCCCTCATCAAGATCAAGAACGAGGTGGACCCCTCGCTCTCCTTCCGTCGCTCCTGCCGTGAGGGCATCTGCGGCAGCTGCGCCATGAACATCGACGGCGCCAACACCCTCGCCTGCACCATGAGCTGCGTCGATGTGAAGGCGGATGTGAAGATCTACCCGCTGCCGCACATGCCGGTGGTGAAGGATCTGGTCACCGACCTCACGCAGTTCTATGCCCAGTACGCCTCGGTGAAGCCGTGGCTGCAGTCGCGCACGCCGGCGCAGCCCGACCGCGAGCGGCTGCAGTCCCCCGAGGACCAGGAGAAGATCGACGGTCCGTCGGCCTGCATCCTCTGCGCTTGTTGTTCGACGTCCTGCCCGAGTTATTGGTGGAACGGTGATCGCTATCTCGGCCCTGCGGCGCTGCTCGCCGCCTATCGCTGGATCGTCGACAGCCGCGATGACGCCACCGGCGAGCGTCTCGATGCCCTCCAGGATCCGTTCCGGCTCTATCGCTGCCACACCATCATGAACTGCACCGAGGCCTGCCCGAAGGACCTCAACCCTGCGAAGGCGATCGCCGAGGTCAAGAAGATGATGGTCGAGCGCGAGCATCTTTGAGCGCGGAGCTCGGATCTCCGGACACCGGCCGGCTGCGTTGGCGCTGTCGGCGGGGCATGAAAGAGCTCGATGTCCTGCTGGTGCGCTGGCTCGAGGGTCCGGGGCGGTCGGCAGACGCCGGTGAATTGGCCCGATTCACCCGCTTGTTGGAGTTGCCAGACCCCGAACTCGCCGGCTATCTCTTGCGTGATGAAATCCCCATCGATACCGAATTGGCTGCGTTGGCGGCGATCATCCGCGAGTTGCCGTTCCTCGACAGCGTCTCCGGGCGGACCTGATGTCCAGCCGCCCCCGGAGCTGTCACAGGCGTGGGAGCGGATCGTGGAGTTCCCGGGGCTCGGGTGGTGGCTCTACCGCCGCACGGGAGCCTGGGGAGGCGAGGCCCGATGGCTCTCGCGGCGCGGGCTCGACCCGCGCCTGGCCGCTGATTTCGGGCGCCGTTGCCGGGCCGCCGGGCACGGATGGCCAGGGCGGCCGGGCCTTTGAGCGGCCGGGTCCGCCGTCGGCAGACCGTCCTCCCAGCGGGTACACTGCGACGCGTGGACCGGCACCCGAGCAACCTGACCGACTATGAATGTCCGAGCGCGAACTTTTCGTGCTTACCCCGGTCTATCCGCTCGTACCGCGTCATCGACGGCGTTGCGGTTCCCCGCGGAGCCTCTCGCCGATGAGCGCGGAGGAAAGCGATCTCAGTCTGGTGCAGCGAGCCCAGCGTGGCGAGTCCGGGGCCTTCGATGCCCTGGTGCGCCGCTACCAGCACAAGGTCGTCAAACTGGTGATGCGCTATGTCAGGAATCCGACCGAGGCTGAGGACATTGCCCAAGATGCGTTCATCAAGGCCTACCGCGCACTGCCAAGGTTCCGCGGCGACAGCGCCTTCTACACCTGGCTCTACCGCATCGCGATCAACACCGCCAAGAATTCGCTTGCCGCGCGGGCGCGCAACCCCGTCCAACTCGACTCCAACGGGAGCGGCGATGAAGACCGTCCAAGCTTGGAGGAACGCATGATCGATACCGCCACTCCTGAGGCGCTCGCCTTGACGGAGGAGATCCGCGCCACGGTGAGCGCGGCCATCGATCGGTTGCCCGAGGATCTGCGCACCGCGATCATGCTGCGCGAACTCGAAGGGCTCTCCTACGAGGAGATCGCCAAGACCATGGATTGTCCCGTCGGCACCGTCCGCTCGCGCATCTTCCGCGCGCGCGAGGCCGTGGACGAGCAGCTGCGAAAGATCTTCGATGGTGGGTTGGGCCGTGGTGAGGTGGTCGGATGAGCGGGCAGGAACGCGACAGCCAGCTGTCGGCGATGTATGACGGCGAGCTTTCGGCCGCCGAGTGCGAACTTTTGGCGCGTCGTCTGGCCCGCGATGAGGGCTTGAGGCGCCAGTGGGCGGGGTACGCCCTCATCGGTGCGGCGATCCGCGGCGAACCGCTGGCAGGGCAGGCCCGCGGCGGTGGACGCGACGGTTTCGCCGAGCGTGTCGCGGCTGCGATCGCCCGGTCGGACAACGCGGATTCCGGGCCCGTCTCCCCGACCGACGACGCCGATTCAGCGATCGCCGCGCCGGTCACACGAGGCCCGCGCCTGCCACGCTGGGCCGTGCCACTGAGCGGTGTCGGGGTCGCAGCCAGCGTCGCCGCAGCGGCGATCTTGTGGCTGCGTTTCGATGCGCCCGGAGCTGCGTCGGTCGCGGCGGTCGTCCCCGCCCCGGTGCGGATCGCGACTGCAGTGACGGTGCTCCCTGCGCCGGAGCCGCTCTCGGCAGAGGGTGCCGCCTCCGCGCCGGACAGTTACACGGTGCCACCGCCCTCCAACGCTCCGGCGGTCCTGATGGGAGGCGCCGCGATGGCGAACTTCGTCTTGGCCCACAGTGAGGTCGCCGCCCCCTTGCTGCGTCGTAACGCACTGTCGTCCCTCGTGGCCGATCCCGAGGCGCGGTACGAAGAGATCGATGCCCCAGCGCCGGGCGAGTTCCCGCCGCCATCGCCAGAGGCGGGCACGGTACGATGAACGCCGTGCTGGGTCGTCTGCACTTCTTGGCGTGGGTCGCTTGCGTGGGTCTCGTCGCCGTGGCAAACGCCGACCCGGCGCGCGATCGACCGTCCGTCGCCGCGAACGCCGATGCCCACGCTTTGCTGCACCGCATGAACGAGGCGCTCGCGCAGCGCAACTACATCGGCACTTTGCGCCACGACCGCAACGGGCGTTCCGAGACGCTGCGCATCATCCATCGTGTCCGGAACGGCGAGGTCGCTGAACGGATCGTGCCGCTCGACGGATCGCGCCGCGAATTCATCCGTCGCGGTCGAGAGCTCTTCTGTTTCTTGCCGGACCAAGGCATCGTGTTGGTCGAGCGACGGCCCCGCGTCGGCGGCATGCTGAACACCTTGCCGAAGCTCGATGCGCGCTCCAGTCAGACCTATGAATTGCAGGCGGTCAAGCGCGTGCGCCAGCAGGGTCGTATCGCCCACCTCGTGTCGCTCGTGCCCCGCGATGGTTTCCGTTACGGCTATCGTGTCTGGATCGACGATCGGACATCGATGCCGATCAAGACCGAGCTGCGCGATGCGAGCGGTCAGGTGATCGAGGAGACCTCGTTCAACGAACTGAGCCTGTTCGTCGACATCCCGGACAGCGCCTTCCAACCGTCGGTGTCGGCAGCCAATCTGCGTTGGTATCGCAGTGCGCCGGTGCCGGTCGTCGCAGCGGCCCGTGCGCCGGCCCCCGTTTGGGTCGCGGGTCAGTTGCCGCCCGGGTTCCGGCTTACGCAGAGCAGCCGGCAGAACCTGCCAGGCGCAGAGGGCGAGGTCGAGCATCTGGTGTTCTCGGACGGATTTGCGTCGGTATCCGTGTTCATCGGTTCGCCGGCGCCGCCGACCGCGCGGGTGCCTGGGGTCGGCACCGGGCTTGCGGGGGCTTCCACGACCTATGTCACGAGGGTCGAGGGGCGTCCGCTCACCGTGGTCGGTGAAGTGCCGCTGCGCACCGCACGCTTCATCGCTGCGCAGGTGCGGCGCGCTGTGCCGATGACCACCCCCAGGGTGGCGACGCCTGCGCCTGCTCCGCAGGCCGTGACGGACGCAGCTTCGACGCCCAGCGCGTCGAGGTGACCTGAATGGTGGCGGCTGGGCGGCTCACGCTGCTGACCCGTGAAGGCTGTGGTCTTTGCGAGGAGATGGCGGAGGATCTCGCCGCGCTCGGCACGAGGCTCGAGATGCCGCCGCTCGAGTGCCTCGATGTCGACTCTGACCCGGAATTGCTGCGCCGCCACGGTCATCGGATCCCGGTGCTGTTATGGGACGGCGTGGCGGTCGCGGCGACTCGGCTCGATCCCGCGGAGATCGAAAGACTGTTCCGCAGCCGCTGAGGTGCCGGACGGCTGACCGCCCAGCCGGTATAATCATCCACTTAGCAAAAGCCTCGCCGCCTCCGGCGCGGGGGATCACCTGGAACCGATGCAGAACATCCGCAATTTCTCGATCATCGCCCATGTCGACCACGGCAAGTCGACGCTGGCCGATCGTCTCATACAGCTGTGCGGCGGGCTCGACGCCCGCGAGATGCAGAGCCAGGTGCTCGACTCTATGGCGCTCGAGCGCGAGCGCGGCATCACCATCAAGGCGCAGAGCGTCACGCTGTACTACAACGCGAAAGACGGTCAACGCTACCAACTGAACCTCATCGACACGCCGGGCCATGTGGACTTCTCCTACGAGGTCTCACGCTCGCTGGCCGCCTGCGATGGCGCGTTGCTGGTGGTCGACGCCTCGCAGGGCGTCGAGGCGCAGAGCGTCGCCAACTGCTACACGGCCCTCGAGCAGGGGCTCGAGGTCCTGCCGGTCATCAACAAGATCGACCTGCCTTCGGCCGATCCCCCGAAGGTCATCCGCGAGATCGAAGAGATCATCGGCATCGACGCGCAGGATGCGGTGCGGGTCTCCGCGAAGACCGGCGAGAATGTGCCCGAACTGCTCGAGGCCATCGTCACCCACATCCCGCCGCCCAAGGGCGACCCGCAGGCGCCGTTGCAGGCGCTCATCATCGACTCCTGGTTCGACAACTATGTCGGTGTGGTATCGCTGGTGCGGGTGGTCAACGGGGCGCTGCGCGTGGGCGAGAAGATCCGCGTGATGTCCACCGGCCGCGCGTGGCAGATCGACAAGCTCGGCCGTTTCACGCCGAAATCGCTCGGCGCGAGCGAGCTGTCGGCGGGCGAGGTCGGCTTCGTGATCGCAGGCATCAAGGAGATCGACGGTGCGCCGGTCGGCGATACCATCACCCTCGATGCGCGTCCCTGCGCTGCGCCGTTGGCCGGCTTCAAGCAGGTGCAGCCGCGGGTGTTCGCCGGCTTGTTCCCGCTCAACTCCGACGACTACGAGTCGTTCCGCGATGCGCTGGCGAAGCTCAGGCTCAATGATTCGGCGCTGCACTACGAGCCGGAGGTGTCCGGTGCGCTCGGCTTCGGTTTCCGCGTCGGCTTCCTCGGCCTGCTGCACATGGACATCGTGCAGGAACGGCTCGAGCGGGAATACAACCTCGACCTCATCACCAGCGCGCCGACCGTGATCTACGAGGTCGGCATCATCGACGGCACCAGCGAGTTCGTGGACAATCCGGCCAAGCTGCCGTCGCCGAACCGCATCGCCGAGATCCGCGAGCCCATCATCATCGCCAACATCTTGGTGCCGCCTGACTATGTGGGGTCGGTGCTGCAGTTGTGCACCGAGAAACGGGGTGTGCAGAAGAAGATGCAGTACCTCGCCAACCAGGTGTCGCTGCAGTATCAACTGCCCCTCGCCGAAGTGGTGCTCGATTTCTTCGATCGTCTGAAATCGGTGAGCCGTGGCTATGCGTCGTTCGACTACGAGTTCAGCCATTTCGCCGCTGCACCGCTCTCCAAGCTCGATATCCTCATCAACGGCGAAAAGGTCGATGCGCTTTCGATCATCGTCCATCGTGACAGCGCCTACCAACGCGGCCGCGAACTCGTCGACAAGATGCAGGAGCTGATACCTCGGCAGATGTTCGAGGTGGCGGTGCAGGCCGCCATCGGATCGCATGTCATCGCGCGTGCGACGGTCAAGGCGCTGCGCAAGAACGTCCTCGCGAGGTGCTACGGCGGTGACCTCAGCCGTAAACGCAAGCTTCTCGAGAAGCAGAAGGCGGGTAAGAAGCGCATGAAACAGGTCGGGTCGGTGGAGATTCCGCAGGAAGCGTTCCTCGCCGTCCTCCAGTTGGGTCGCCGATGAGCGGCTATCTCACCGTGATCGCCGCGCTCCTGTCGCTGCTGGCTGTGCCGGTCACGATCGCCTGCGTGGTCGACGACTGGGTGCTGCGACCGAAGCGGCAGCTACGCGCGCCCGCAGGGCAGACGCTGCCGGATCCTCCTCTGATGCGGGTCCTGTACGGGCTCTTGCCGGTGACGATCTTGGGGCTCTTCTTCAGCCTCTACACCGCCGAGCGGGCGGATTTCAGCTTGGTGCTGGTGGCAGTGGTGGCGGTGTCGGGCCTGGTGCTCCTCATCGATCGGTGGCTGTTGCGACCGCGGCGCGATGCCGCCGCCCGCGCGGCGAACCGCGATCCTGCGAGCATCGAACTGCCCGGTACGGTCGATTACGCGCGCAGTTTCTTCCCGGTGATGGCGGTCTTGTTGGTGCTGCGCTCGTTCTTCTACGAACCGTACCGCATCCCCTCGGATTCCATGATGCCGACGCTGCTCGACGGCGATTTCATCCTGGTCAACAAAAATGCGTACGGGCTCCGGTGGCCGGTGCTCAACACCCGCTTCTGGGGGGACGGTGTGCCGCGTCGGGGTGATGTCGCAGTGTTCCGCTATCCGCCGGATCGCTCGGTGAATTTCGTCAAGCGCGTGGTCGGTCTGCCTGGGGATCGGGTCGAAGTCCGTTCCGATCAACTCATCATCAACGGCGTCGCTGTGCCGCTCGAGCAGAAGGGGCGCTATTCGGACGGCTGTTACCTCAACATGCGGATCGCCGAGGAGACCTTGGACGGGCGCAAGCATCAGGTGATGCATTGCCTCTCCGCGGACTTCCTGCCGGTCGCGCCGCTCGCGGCCTGCAACCGCGACATCCCCCAAGGGTATCTCTGCAACGAGGCGACCGCAGGGATCAGCGCCGATACCGGCGACAAACTGCTGCAGGTGCCGCTCGGCCATTACCTCGCGATCGGTGACAACCGCGACAACAGCAGCGACGGGCGTGCGTGGGGTTTCATCCCCGAGGACCACTTGGTGGGACGCGCGACCTTGGTCTGGTTCAACTGGGACCTGCAACGCAGCGGCGGTCCCGATTGGTCACGCATCGGGACCCGCATCGATTGACCCACGCCATCACGCCCGGTTTCCCTGCCAAATGGCTGCGCGATCGCCTCGAGATCGTGCCGCGTGAGATGGCGCTGTTCGAGGCGGCCTTCACCCATCGCAGCGCGCCCGGACGCATCAACAACGAACGGCTCGAGTTCCTCGGCGACGCAGTGCTCAACCTGCTGGCCGCCGAACTGCTCTATCAGCGTTTCCCGACGGCGAGCGAGGGCGACCTCAGCCGCTTGCGGGCGCGGTTGGTCAGCACGGGACCCCTCGCCGAGGCGGCGCAGTCGCTGGGGCTCGGCGATGCGCTGCGGCTCGGTTCGGGTGAACTCAAGACCGGCGGCTTCCGCCGCGAGTCCATCCTCGCCGACGCCCTCGAGGCGCTGATCGGGGCGGTCTATCTTGATGCCGGCCTCGAGGCGGCCCGCGCCGTGGTGGTGCGTTTTTGCGAGCCCTTGATCGATTCGTTGCCGCCCCCGGAGGATCTGAAGGATCCGAAGACGCGGCTGCAGGAGCTCTTGCAGGGTCGCGGTCTTGCGTTGCCGGAGTACCGCGTCGAGCAGGTCTCGGGCGAGCCCCACCTGCAACATTTTTCAGTGCGTTGCGAAGTGCCTGAACTGCACATCGCGACGGTGGGTGAAGGTTCGAGCCGTCGCCGTGCAGAACAGGATGCGGCACAACGCGTGCTTGATGGCTTGACCGGGGAGGTCCGATGAACGATCCGTCGACAGATATAGACGACCTGTCTGCAGGTGCGCCTGCAGCAAGCGCGGCGCCGTTCCGCGCCGGGTTCGCGGCCTTGGTCGGACGGCCCAATGTGGGAAAGTCCACGCTCCTGAACGCGCTGGTCGGCGAGAAGCTCTCGATCGTCACACCTCGTCCGCAGACGACGCGCCATCGCATCGTCGGCCTGGTGCATCGACCCGAGGCCCAGATCGCGTTCGTCGACACGCCGGGTTTGCATGTCGGGGGCAAGCGGGCGCTGAACCGCGCGATGAACCGGACGGCCGGCGCAGCCTTGGTGGACGCCGATATCGTCGTGTTCGTCGTCGAAGCCCTGCGTTGGTATGCCGAGGATGAAGCCGTGATGCAGCGCATCCGCGACTCAGGACGCCCGGCGCTCGCGGTGGTGAGCAAGGCGGACCTCATCCAACCGCGGCAACTCTTGTTGCCGTTCATCGCCGAACTGGCAGCCCGACATCCGTTCCTCGGCATCGTGCCGGTGTCGGCACGCCGCGACGAGAACCTCGAGCCGCTGGTCTCCGCGATCGCGGCGCTGCTGCCGGAGTCGCCGCCGCTCTTCGATGCCGAGGACCGTACCGACCGCGACCTGCATTTCCGCATATCGGAGATCGTCCGCGAAAAGCTCACGCTCGAGCTCAACCAAGAAGTGCCTTACGGCATCGCCGTGGGGGTCGAACGCTTCGAGATAGAGGACGGTAGACCGGTCGTGCATGTGGTCATATGGGTGGACCGCGAAGGCCAGAAGCCGATCGTGATCGGCGCCGGAGGCACCCGTCTGAAGCGGGTCGGAACGGCGGCGCGTCGTGAGATCTCAGCGCTTCTCGACGGACGCTGTCACCTCGAGCTTTGGGTCAAGGTCCGGGAGAACTGGGCCGACAACGCCGCCGCACTGCGATCGCTCGGACTGGAGTGACGGTGCGCGGGCGCCGCGTAGAACTCGACGCCGTGTTCGTGCTGCACCACCGACCGTGGCGCGACACCAGCCGGATGCTCGATGTGTTCACGCGGGAGCACGGGCGACTGATGCTGTTCGCGCGCGGGGTGCGCGGTCCGAGATCGCGCAGCGCTTCGTTGTTGCAGCCGTTCGTGCCCTTGCTCGCATCGTGGACCGGATCGGGCGAGACCGCACAGCTGACCCAGGTCGAAGCCGCCCCCGGCGGACCTGTCGCGAGCCTGCCCGCTGGGGCGCTGCTCTCCGGTTGGTATCTCAACGAATTGCTGTTGAAGCTGGTGCTGCGCGCCGACCCCCAGCCGGCTGTGTTCGACCTCTACGCCCGCACGCTCGATCGGCTGCGCGACCGGCAAGCGGTCCCCGCGGTGCTGCGCGGTTTCGAGCGCGACCTGCTCGTGCTGCTCGGGTTCGGTCTCGAACTCGGGCGCGAGGCGCAGGGTGGCGCGCCGCTGCAGGCCGACAGGTATTATCATTTCCATCCCAGCCTCGGCTTCGTCGCGACCGGCGACGATGCGGAGGCGGCTTACGCCGGCCGATCGCTGCTCGCGTTGGCGGATGACGATCTGCAGGAGGATGCCGTGCTCGAGGATGCCCGACGCCTGATGCGCACCGCGTTGGATGACGCGCTGGAAGGCCGCGAATTGCGCACCCGCGGCGTGGCACGGGCGGTGACGCGCAGCGCCGCGCGCGCCGCGGCATCGTCTGTCTCGGCGTCGCCCGCCGCCCTGCCGGCGGTCAAACCGCCCTCCGAGGAGACGCCGTCATGACGGTCGCTGCGACGACGAACGGTCTGGGTCACTTGGCGCTCGGCGTCAACATCGACCATGTGGCGACCCTGCGTCAGGCGCGTCGTATCCACTACCCGAGCCCCTTGGAGGCGGCCTTGGTCGCCGAGCGCGCAGGAGCCGACAACATCACGCTGCACCTGCGCGAGGATCGTCGCCATATCCAAGATGCCGATGTCGAGGCGATACGGCCATCGCTCGCGACCCGCATGAACCTCGAAGTCGCGGTCACCGACGAGATGATCCGCTTCGCCTGCCGGATCCGTCCGGCGGATTGTTGTCTGGTGCCCGAGCGTCGCGCGGAGATCACGACCGAGGGTGGCCTCGACATCGTCGCGCAGGTGGGGCGGTTGAGCGCCGAGTGTGCGCAGCTCGCCGCTGCGGGCATCCGCGTCGCCTTGTTCATAGACCCCGATCCGCTGCAGATCGAGGCCGCAGCGCGGGTCGGTGCGCCGGTCGTAGAGCTGCATACCGGTCGGTACTGCGAGGCGTCCGGTGCAGAGATGGCCCGCGAGCTTGCGCGGCTGCGTCTCGCTTCGCGGATCGCGGTCGAGCACGGTCTCGAGGTGCACGCCGGTCATGGTCTCAACGGTGACAATGTCGCCGCGGTGGCGGCGATCCCCGAGGTGGTCGAGCTCAACATCGGCCATTCCATCGTCGCACGCGCCGTGTTCATCGGTTTCGCAGCGGCGGTCGCCGAGATGCGCGGGCTGATGACCGCCGCTCGGATCGCGGCCAGCCATGGGAGGACGACGGCATGACCGTGTTGGTGTTCGACATCGAGACTATCCCCGATATCGAGCTCGGACGACGCACGTTCGGCTTGGAAGGTCTGGACGATGCTCAAGTGGCCGAGGCGATGTTCGCCCAAGCCCGGCGGCATTCGGGGAGCGATTTCCTGCCGCATGAACAGCATCGAATCGTGGCGATCTCTTGTGTTCTGCGCCAAGCCGGGACGCTGAGCGTCTGGAGCCTCGGCGACCTCGATTCGGGCGAGGACGAACTGGTGCGGCGTTTCTTCGATGGCATCGAGCGCCATACGCCCGATCTCGTGTCGTGGAACGGCGGCGGCTTCGATCTGCCAGTGCTGCACTATCGAGCGCTCAAGCATGGCATCGTGGCGCAGCGGTATTGGGAGAACGGGCACAGTGATTCCAGTTTCCGCTGGAACAACTACCAGAGCCGGTACCACGAGCGGCACACCGACCTCATGGATGTGTTGTCGGGCTTCCAACCGCGCGCCAAGGCGAGCCTCATGGACATGGCGTATTTGCTCGGGTTGCCGGGCAAACTCGGCTTCTCGGGCGCTGCGGTTTGGCCCGCCTATCAGGCAGGCGACCTGCAGGGCATCCGCCGCTACTGCGAGACCGATGTGCTCAATACTTGGCTCGTGTTCCTGCGCTTCCAGCACATGCGTGGGCGCATCGACACCACCGAACTCGCCGATGAGCACCAGCGCGTGCGTGACCTGTTGGCCGGATCGACCGAGCCGCATCTCGCCGAGTTCTTGGCCGCGTGGGATATGCCGGCGACATGACCCGCGGGTCGATGCCACCCGGTCCGCCCGAGGAGGGCGTCGTGACCGCACTCAACCACGATGGCGAGGGGGTGCTGCGCGGCGAGAAGACCGCTTTCGTTCCGGGGGCGCTGCCCGGTGAGCAGATCCGCTTCCGCCGGGTGCGCCGTCACCGGCAGCACGATGAGGCGGAACTGATCGAGGTCGTGACAGCGTCCCCTTCGCGGGTGGCGCCGCCCTGCGCGCATTTCGGCGTCTGTGGGGGCTGTGCGATGCAGCACATCGACCCGGTCGCCCAGATCGTCGCGAAACAGGCGGAGATCGCGGCGACGCTCGCGCGTATCGGCCGCGTGGAGCCGCGTCGTTGGCTCGAACCTTTGCGTGGGCCGACTCTCGGCTATCGGCGCCGTGCGCGTCTCGGTGCGAAGTTCGTCCCCAAGCGCGGGCGGGTATTGGTCGGGTTCCGGGAACGGTCCAAACCCTATGTGGCGGCGCTCGAGGCCTGCGCGGTGTTGGCGCCGCCGCTCGATGGTCTGATCACGCCCTTGTCGGAGCTGCTCACCGGGCTCGACAGCCGGCGCACCATCCCGCAGGTGGAGGTCGCGGTCGGCGAGGATGCCGTGGCGCTCGTTTTCAGGGTGCTCGAACCACCGGGGATGGCCGACCTCGCGGCACTACATGCCTTCGGCGAGGCCCACGGGCTTCGCATCCACCTGCAGCCCGCCGGCAACGACAGCATCCGACTATTGCGCGGACCTGATGCGCAGTGGGCCGCTGCAGCGGCGGCCGACGAGCCGTGGTTGCACTACTCGTTACCCGTCGTCGGTCGCGATGAAGACCTGCGCTTCGCTTTCAGGCCCACCGACTTCATCCAGATCAATGCTGCGGTGAACCGGATGTTGGTCGCGCAGGCGATCGAGTGTCTTGAGGTCGGCCCTGAAGACCGGGTGCTCGACCTCTTCTGCGGTCTGGGCAACTTCACGCTGCCGCTCGCGTTGCGCGCACGCGAGGTGGTCGGCATCGAAGGGGATACTGCGCTGGTGGCGCGTGGTAACCAGAACGCCGCCCTCAACGGCATCGGCAACGCGGTGTTCCATGCGGCCGACCTCGCGTCCGCCGAGGGTGGTGCGGCGGCGTTGGCCGGTGGCTTCAGCCGTGTGCTGCTCGATCCGCCTCGCGCGGGTGCGCTCGAGGTGTTGCCGCGGATCGCTGCGCTCGGCGCCGAGCGTATCGTCTATGTCTCCTGCCATCCCGGTACGCTCGCCCGCGATCTCGAGCAGCTCTGCCATGTCCACGGCTATCGCCTCGAGGCGGCCGGCGTGATAGACATGTTCCCCCACACGACGCATGTGGAATCCATGGCAGTTCTGGAGCGTACCCGATGACCCTCGGTCCACTCATGATCGATCTCGAGGGTACGGTGCTGCAGCCTGAGGAGCGCGAACTGTTGGCGCACCCGTCGGTCGGCAGCGTGATCCTCTTCGCGCGCAACTACGCCGAACCCGAGCAGCTGACCCGGTTGGTCGCCGATATCCATGCGGTGCGTTCGCCGGCGTTGATCGTCGGCGTCGATCACGAAGGCGGGCGGGTCCAGCGCTTCCGCGCGGGGTTCTCCAAGTTGCCGCCGTTGCGCCGTATCGGCCATGAACATGATGCCGACCCGCAGGCCGGGGCGGCGCTGGCGCGGGAGCTCGGCTGGCTGATGGCGGCGGAACTGCGCGCACACGGCGTCGATCTGTCGTTCGCGCCCTGCGTCGATCTCGACTACGGGGTGAGCGAGGTCATCGGCGACCGGGCATTGCATGCCGACCCGGCGGTGGTCGGTGCGCTGGCGGTCGCCTATCAGGCCGGAATGCGCAGCGCCGGCATGGCGGCGACGGCCAAACATTTCCCGGGTCATGGGGCGGTCGTGGCGGACTCGCACCATGCGCTGCCGGTGGACCGTCGCAGGCTCGTCGACCTGGATGCCGACATCGCGCCTTATCGACTGTTGATCGCCAACGGGCTCGCCGGCGTGATGGTGGCGCATGTGCTCTATCCCGAGGTCGATGCGGTGCCGGCAAGCGCCTCGGCGCGGTGGATCCGCGGCATCCTGCGCGATGAGCTGCGTTTCCAAGGCGTGGTGTTCGCCGATGACCTCTCGATGGTCGGTGCCGCAGCCGTGGGCGGCATCGTCGAGCGTGCCGAGCGTGCGCTCGCCGCCGGCTGCGATGTGCTCCCGGTCTGCAACCATCGACCGAGCGCGATCGCGGTGATCGAAGGTCTGAAGGCCGCACCGGATCCGGTCGCGGCGCTGCGGCGCGTGCGATTGCGC
>CALGVD010000121.1 GCA_937920275.1 uncultured Pseudomonadota bacterium | reverse complement strand
CATCGCCATCCCGGGCGCGAACAGCACCTGCCACGAGCCTCGAGGATATGATTCTAACACCATATGTTTTAGATAACATGTCGTACTTGGGGACCGGAGATCGGACGCTGACCGCATCCGTGGTCCAGAGCCAGCGATGAATCCGGGCGGATCCACCCATTTGTCGGCGGGCGCTTTTCTCCCATAATGTGACGATGACGAACGACACCCGCTCGCCCGCGCCGCGCCCGCTCAAGGTCCGTCTGCTCGACCCGCGCCTCGGCACGGAATTCCCGCTCCCGGCCTACGCCACCGACGGCTCCGCAGGGCTCGATCTACGGGCCTGCCTCGATGCGCCGCTCGAGCTCGCGCCTGGGCGCGCAGAGCTCCTGCCGACGGGGCTCTCGATCTGGATCGAGGATCCGGGTCTCGCAGCGGTGATCCTTCCGCGCTCGGGTCTCGGCCATAAGCACGGCATCGTGCTCGGCAACCTCGTCGGCCTCATCGACTCGGACTACCAGGGTCCGCTGATGGTCTCGTGCTGGAACCGCGGCAGCACGGCGTACACCGTGCAGCCCGGCGAGCGCATCGCGCAGCTCGTCGTGGTGCCGGTGGTGCAGGTGGCCTTCGAGATCGTGGACGACTTCAGCGCCACCGCGCGCGGCGCAGGTGGCTTCGGGAGCTCGGGGACGCGTTAGATCGCCGCGGCGGTCACGCCCGCTCGACGATCGCCGTCACGCCCATCCCGCCGGCGGTGCACACCGACAACAGCGCGCGGCGCGCCTTCGCGTCCTGCGACAGCAGCGTCGCCGCGGTTGCGAGCACGCGCGCGCCGGTCGCAGCGAACGGATGTCCGACGGCGATGCTGCTGCCTCCCACATTGAGTTTGGCGCGATCGATGGCCCCGAGGGGCGCATCGAGGCCGAGCCGCTCGCGGCAGAACTCGGGCGATTCCCAGGCGGCCAGCGTGCAGAGCACCTGCGCCGCGAACGCCTCGTGGATCTCGTAGTAGTCGAAGTCCTGCAGGGTCAGGCCCGCATCGCGCAGCATCGCAGGCACCGCATAAGCCGGCGCCATCAGGAGCCCCTCGTGGCCGTTCGCGTAGTCCACCGCCCACGCTTTACCGAAGCTGAGCCGCGCGAGCACGGGCAACCCGCGGGCCCGGGCCCAGTCCTCGCTCGCGAGCAGCACGGCCGCCGCGCCGTCGGTCAGAGGCGTGCTGTTGCCGGCGGTGAGGGTACCGGCGGTCGAGCGGTCGAAGGCCGTGCGCAAGGTCGCGAGCTTCTCGACCGAGGTGTCGGCGCGGATGTTGTCGTCGCGCTCGAGCCCCGCGAAGGGCACCACCAGGTCATCGAAGAATCCGTCCTGCCACGCCGCCGCGGCGCGTCGATGGCTGTCGCAGGCGAGTTGGTCTTGCGCGGCACGCGGGACCTTCCAACGCTTGGCCATGAGTTCGCAGCTCTCGCCCATCGAGAGCCCCGTGCGCCGCTCGCCGGCGTCCGGCACCTGCGGCTTGAAGTGCCGGGCGCGCAGCCCGAAGAACGGTTTGATGCGCCCCCAAGTGTCGCGCGCGCGATGCGCCCGCAGCAGCAGCTGTTGGTACTCGCGCGCATAGACCACCGGTGCGTCGCTCACCGTATCGACGCCCGCGGCGATGCCGGCGTCGATCTGACCGAGCGCGATCTTGTTGGCGATGGCGATGGCGGCCTCGAGGCTGGTGCCGCAGGCGCGTTGCAGATCGAAGGCCGGCGTCTGCGGATCGAGCCCTGCATCGAGCACGCACTCGCGTGCGAGGTTGAAGTCGCGCGAGTGTTTGATGACGGCGCCTGCAGCGACCTCACCGAGCCGGACGCCCTGCAGACGATGACGCTCGACGAGGCCGCGTAGCGCGGCGGTCAGCATCGACTGGTTACCCTGCGCCGCGTACGCGCCATGCGCGCGCGCGAAGGGGATGCGGGTACCGCCGACGAGGGCGACCGTACGGACTGCGTTGCCGACGAGCATCTTGGCGTATCTCCCTTGGACTCAGCGCGCTTCGCCGCGCCGCACGCGTTCGAGGTAACGGTCGCGCAGCAGCGTATGACGCGATACGCCGGACTGCACCTGACCGTCGGCCACCACGAGGTCGGCGACGCTGCTGACCTCGAGCGGATCTCCCGACCACAGCACGAGGTCCGCGGGGCGGCCGGGTGCGAGCGTACCGAAGCGATCCGCGACGCCGAAGATCTCGGCGGGCACGCGCGTGATGGCGGCCAAGCCCGCCGCCCACGGCAAACCCTGCGCGACCGCGTTCCCTGCAGCTTGGCGCGTCTTGCCGGCGTCGTCGATGTCGGGGCTGCGCATCGAGATGCCGACCGTCACACCCGCGGCGTGCAGGCGTGCCGCGTTGCGCATCGTCGCGCCGACGGCGTCGAAGCTCGACGGGAGATTGTCGAGCGGGTCGACGAGCACAGGGATGCCCGCTGCAGCGAGCTGCGGTGCGACGCGCCAGGCCTCGGCGCCGCCGCGGATCACGATTCGTATCTTCTCCTGCTGTGCGAACTCGATGGTGCGTCGGATGTCGACCGCGCGGTCGACATCGAACACGAACACGCCGCTGCCCTTGAGGAACGCGAGCAGCACCTGCCGACCCGAGGGTGAGAGCAGGCGCTCGTCGTGCACCATCACGAGGTTCGGTGCGCGCGCTTCGACCACGGCCTGCCGCAGCAACATGAACTGCGCGGCGCGGCTGCCGCCCGACAGGTCGTTGGCGTCGCCGCCCAAGTCGATGAACATCGCGCGCGGTGCGAGCGCCTCGCGGCCGGCGAGGCTCGCCGGGGCGCCTTGACCTGCGACGATGCTGCCCCCCGATGCGGAGCCAGGCGTCAGGACGGTGAAGGTGATGCCGTTCATGCGGTGCACCACGACCGAAGGCGCGTCGGGGTTCCAGGCCTGCGTCACATCGAACTCGGGGCGCATCTGGCCAAGGCGCTGCGAATGGTCGCCGTTGCCGCTGTCGAGGCCGATCTCTTCGAGGCCGATTCGCGTGAGACCGCCGAAGATGCCGGGGGTGACCGGGCGACCTGCGGCGTCGACGATGCGCGCGTCGGCGGGTGCCGCGAGGCCCTTGCCGAGCGCGGCGATCCGGCCGTCTTGTACGAGCACATCGGTCGCCGCCTGCGGCGCGGCGCCGGTGATGCCCGTGTATACCGTGGCGTTACGGATCAACAGCGCCTCGTCGGACTGCGCTGCCGGTGCGACGAGCGTTGCGAGCGCGGTGAGTGCGGCGACGACAACCGCGGTGGAGTGCGAGCGGATCACGGCGACACCCCCGGAGCGGCCGGTTGGCCGAGCATGAAATCCGATTCCGGCAAGGCGCGACGCGCCCCGCGGTCGAAGCGT
This sequence comes from uncultured Pseudomonadota bacterium, assembly GCA_937920275.1. Classification (GTDB taxonomy): domain Bacteria; phylum Pseudomonadota; class Gammaproteobacteria; order Steroidobacterales; family Steroidobacteraceae; genus UBA964. The sequence goes on along the minus strand of CALGVD010000121.1, from coordinate 16,142 downwards.
ATCGCGCCGTCGATGAACACCTGTTCGGTGAGCGCGTAGGAGCTGAACGGACTGCCGTTCCAGACCACGACATCGGCGGCCTTGCCGACCTCGAGCGTGCCGGTCTTCTCGGCGATGCCGAGCGCCCGCGCGGGGTTCTGCGTGATCCAGCGGATGGCGTGCTCCGGCGCGATGGTGATGCCGACGCGCGCCGCCGAGGCGATGCCCTTGCCGGCTTCCTGGTTCAGGCGCTGGATGCCTTCGTCGGAGTCGGAGTGCACGATGGCGCAACCGCCCTTGGCGGCGTCGACGATCACCATGTTCTCAGGGATGGCGTCGTAGGATTCCATCTTGAAGCCCCACCAGTCCGCCCAGACCGCGGCGCATACGCTCTGCTCGGCGAGCAGGTCGGCGATCTTGTACGCCTCGGTGGCGTGGTGGAAGGTCGAGACCTTGTAGCCGAATTCTTTGGCCATATCGAGGACGATGGCCATCTCGTCGGCGCGGTAGCAGTGGTTCTGCACCAGGATCTCGCCGCGCAGCACGGCGGCGAGCGTCTCCATGCGCAGGTCGCGCTTGGGGGCACGCAGGTCTTTGGCGCCCGATGCGCGGCGGGCCTCGTACTGCGCCCAGTCGCGCTGGTACTCGACGGCCTCGGACCAGCTCTGGCGCCACGACGCCACATTGCCCATGCGTGTCGAGGGCAGCGTGCGGCGGTTGCCGTACACGCGCTTCGGGTTCTCGCCACAGGCCATCTTGAGGCCGTGCGGCGCGTCCGGGAATTTCATGGCCTGGTAGGTGACCGCCGGCACGTTCTTGAGCGTCACCGAGCGGCCGCCGAACAGGTTTGCGGAACCGGGCAGGACATGCAGCGCGGTGACGCCGCCCTCGAGCGCGGCTTCGAAGCCGGGATCCTGCGGCCACACGGAATGCTCGGCCCAGACATTGGCGGTGTTGGGCGCGGTGGCCTCGTTGCCGTCCGAGTGCGCATCGACGCCGGGCGAGGGGTACACCCCGAGATGGGAGTGGATGTCGATGATGCCGGGCGTCACCCACTTGCCGCGGCCGTCGATCACGCGTGTGCCCGGGGCGGCAGCGAGTCCGCGCCCGACCGCCGCGACTTTGCCGTCGCGCAGCAGGACATCGGCGCCGTCGAGCCGCTCGCCGCTGCCGGTGAGCACCGTGGCGCCGCTGATCAGCACCTCCGGGGCGCTCGGTGCCCGATAGGTCGAGGGGAAGGGTGCCGTCTTCGTCGCCTCGCCGGTGGCGGGCTTGGCCGCCATCGTTGCGGCATCGGGTCGGTCCGGGCGCTTGGCCGCGGTGGTCGGCGTACAGGCCGCGAGCAGCAGCGCAAGGCTGGCGCCACAAACGGCAAGGCTGCGCCGATCGGCGTGGTGTCGACGGATCATGGTCTCTCCCTCCACGGGTTCACACTCAGGCTAGTCCCGTAAGAGTAAACGCTGGCTGGCGGGAAAACACGCGGACCCGGCGCGGTTGCGCCGCGACGCCGCTCGGGGGCAAGATGCGACCCCGTCCTGCGTCCCCCCAGATCACATGCCCGGATCACAAGCCCGGATTATTAAGGAGGTACCGCCATGGCCTTCGCCAGCTTTGACGACTTCTACCCGTTCTACCTCGGCGAACACGCCAACCGCACGTCGCGCCGCCTGCATGTGATCGGTACGCTGCTGGCGCTGACCCAGTTCGCCGGCGCGATCATCCTGCTGCAGCCACGGTTGCTGCTCACCGGTCTGCTGCTCGGCTATGGTTTCGCGTGGATCGGCCACTACTTCTTCGAGAAGAACACGCCCGCCACCTTCAAGCACCCGCTCTACAGCCTGCGCGGTGATCTGCGCATGGCCCGCGATGTGCTCAGCGGGCGCATCGCCTGGTGACGGCTGCCGTCGGCTCTGGCCGGCGTATCCCTCCCCATCCCACACCCCATGCCCAAGACCCGTATCGACCGTGCCTTCGAGCGCCGCCTCGCGGCGTTCGTGAACGCCGGGGAAGTGCGCGCCCTGCAGGGCGGGCAGCGGGGCGTCGAGAAGGAATCGCTGCGGGTCACGCCGCAAGGCCATGTCTCGGCGACGCCGCATCCCGCTGCGCTCGGCGCCGCGCTCACCCACGCGCACATCACCACAGATTACTCCGAGGCATTGCTCGAGCTCGTCACGCCGACCTTCCGCAGCAACCCTGAGCTGCTGCGTTATCTGCGCGACCTGCACCAGTCCGTCTATCAGCGGCTCGATGACGAACTGCTGTGGGCCGCCAGCATGCCCTGCGTGGTCGAGGGCGACGCCAGCATCCCGATCGCACAGTACGGACCCTCCAACATCGGACGCATGAAGACCATCTATCGCGAAGGGCTGGGGTTGCGATACGGACGCGTCATGCAGGCGATCTCCGGCGTGCACTTCAACTACTCCTTCCCGGAGCGGCTGTGGGAGGGCTGGGCGGCGATCCGCGAGTCGCGCGATACCGGCGCGGATTTCGTCTCGGCGAGCTATTTCGACCTCTTGCGCAACTACCGCAGACACGGCTGGATCGTGCTCTATCTGTTCGGTGTCTCGCCGGTGGTCTGCAAATCCTTCCTGCGGGCGCGCGGCGAGGTGCTGCCGGAGTTCGGCCGTGGCACCGCGTGGGAACCCCATGCGACCTCGCTGCGCATGAGCGATCTCGGTTACCGCAACCGGAACCAGTCGGGCGTCGAGGTCTCGGTCAACAGTCTGCAGGACTATGTGCGCGACCTGACGCGTGCCATCAGCACGCCGCACCCCGAGTACCAGCAGCTCGGTGTGAAGGTCGATGGCGTACACCGTCAACTCAACGCCAACCTGCTGCAGATCGAGAACGAGTACTACGCCTTCATCCGCCCCAAGCGGGTCGCGCGCTCCGGCGAGCGCCCCACCAAGGCGTTGCTGCGCGGTGGCGTCGAGTATGTCGAGGTGCGCTCGCTCGATGTCGATGCCTTCGACCCGGTGGGTGTCGAGGAGGGCACGCTGCGCTTCCTCGAAGCGTTCATGGCGTTCTGCCTGATGCGCGAAAGCCCGCTGATCGATGCCGCCGAGCAGGGCGTGCTCGATGGCAACCACGTCACCGTCGCACGGCGTGGACGCGAACCCGGGCTGCTGCTGCAACGCGACGGCCGCACGGTGCCGATGCAGGACTGGGCGCGGGAGATCCTCGACCAGATGCAGGGGATCTGCGAACTCCTCGATGCGGGGGATCCGCAGCGGCCGCATGCCGCAGCGTTGGCTGCGCAGACCGCCAAATTCGACGATCCGGCCGTCACCCCGTCGGCAGGGTTGATCGCCACGCTGCGCGGTTCGGGCGAATCGTTCTTCGATCTGGCGTTGCGCACTTCCGCCGCGCACAAGACCCATATGGCGGGTTTGCCTGCGCTCGATGCGGCGCGGGCTGCCGAGTTCGCCGCCGATACGACCGAGTCCTTGTCCGCGGCCGAGGCCTTGGAGCGTGCGCCGCAAGAAGACCTCGACGCTTACCTCGACGCTTACCTCGCCTGAGCGTCAATCCTCGTAGATCCCCACCTTGCGGCGTCCGCTCGAGTCGCGCAGGCCGCGGAACATGCCGGGGCTGTTGAACTCCAGCACGAGATTGCCTTGCGGGTCGACCGCGATGATGCCGCCCTCGCCGCCGCGCTGGACGAGCTTGCCCTGCACGACCTCTTTCGCGGCGCGCTCGAGCGACCAGCCCTTGTACTCGACCAACGCGCAGATGTCGTGGGCGACGACCGAGCGTATGAAGTACTCGCCGTGGCCGGTGGCGGAGACGGCGCAGCTCGCGTTGTTGGCGTAGGTACCGGCGCCGATGATCGGCGCATCGCCGATGCGGCCCCAGCGCTTGTTGGTCATGCCGCCGGTGGAGGTCGCAGCGGCGACATCGCCCCGGGCATCCACCGCGACGGCGCCCACCGTCCCGAGCCCCTGCAGCTCGTTGCGGGGCGCGCTGCGGCCTTGCAGCACGCGATCGAGCTGTTGCCGGCGTGTCGGGGTGATGAACCAGTCGTTCGGTACGCGCTCGAGACCCTTGAGGCCTGCGAACTCTTCAGCGCCCTCGCCTGAGAGCATCACATGGGGCGAATCCTGCATGACGCGCCGCGCGAGATCGATGGGATGGCGCACCGTGGTGACGCCGGTGACCGCGCCGGCAGAGAGATCCTTGCCGGACATGATCGAGGCATCGAGATAGGCGCGGCCATCGTGGGCCAGCACCGCGCCGCGGCCTGCGTTGAAGAGCGGGTTGTCCTCCAGGAGGCGCACCGCGGTGGTCACGGCATCCAAGCTGCTACCGCCCGCTTCGAGCACGGCGTAGCCGGCGTCGAGCGCGGCTTCGAGCCCTTGGCGATAGGCTGCGCCGCCATCCGCACCCAACTGCTCGCGGGCGATCACGCCGGCGCCGCCGTGGATCGCGATCGCGAGGCGACGAGGTGTCGCCGGCTGCTCCGCCGCCGAGGGTGCGGCCGTGGCTGCCATCGGCAGGGTCATGATCGATGCCAGCGCCACGAGCGCGGCATGACGCAGGGGACGCAGGACAGCTGGACGCATGGATTCATTCCTTAACGATGGGCCTTAAAGATGGACGATACAATCTTTGAGCGCGATGGACGGATCGGCGAGCCGCGAGGGGTCCGGTCGCAGCCGCGTCGGGATCAGCTTGCGGGCCGCGAGGTGATCTTTGGCGACATTGATGGTGTCGATGGCGAGCAGTTCGCCGCTGCGCAGGTAGCAGCAGGAGAACGCGCCGCTCGCAGGGTCGCCGCGCAGCACCACCTGGTCGTGGCCCTGGGAGAGCCCCACGATCACCATCTTGTGTTCGTACTGGTCGGACCAGAACCAGGGCACCCGCTCGTGCCGAGCCTCGATGCCGAGCAGGTCGGCGGCGGCGGTGTTGGCCTGCTCGACGGCGTTGTCGACCGATTCGAGCCGCACGCGTCCACCGTAATGCACTGACGGGTGGTTGGTGCAGTCGCCGATCGCATGGATCGCTGGGTCGGCGGTGCGACAGCGTTCATCGACCTGGATACCGTTCTCGCAGGGCAGGTCGGCGTCCCGCGCCAAGCCGTCGTTCGGCAGCACGCCGACGCCGATGACCACCACATCAGCCGCGAGGGTGCCCGCCGCCGTGACGACTGCACGCACCCGTCCCTCGGCATCCCCCTCGAGGGCGATCGGCCGCGCGCCAAGTCGGATGTCCACGCCGCGGCGCGCATGCTCCGCCTCGTACCAGCGCGATACCGGTTCGGCGACCACGCGGTTCATCACCCGCTCGGCGACCTCAAGCACCGTGACTTCGAGTCCGAGTTGCCGAAGGGTTGCGGCGACTTCGAGTCCGATGTAACCGCCGCCCAAGATCACCGCCCTGCCAGCCGGGCGATCGACGGCGCGCAGCGCATCGGCCCGCAGTGCATCCGCGTCCGCGATGCTGCGAAGCACATGGACTCCGCCCAGATCGATACCGGGCAGCGGCAGCGAGCGGGGACGGCTGCCGGTGGCAAGCACCAGCGCGTCATAAGGGTATGCGCTGCCGTCCGCCAGCCACACCTGCCGCGCGTCGCGCTCGAGACGGGTCACGGTCCGGCCAAGATGCAGATCGACTTTCTGGTCAGCGTAGAACGCCGGTTGGCGCAACTGCAGGCGATCGACCGGCAGCCCGCCCGCCAAGTACTTCTTGGAGAGCGGGGGGCGTTGGTAGGGCAGCCAGGGCTCCTCGCCGAACACCGCGATCGCGCCGCCATAGCCGCGACGCCGCAGCGCCTCGACGAACTGCGCGGCGGCCTGTCCCGCGCCCACGACCACTACATTACGCAGATCCGTCATCGTCATGGGCCGGCATGATAGGCGGCGGCACGGCCCGACACCACCGAGCGGCGGCGCACCACCGACGGGCGCGCGCGGCGCTCGACTGCGCCATAATGGTGCGGGGAGAGGGTCCGGCCAACGCCAAACCCGTGCTTTTCAGTGTCGCCAGCGTGGCACAGAAGGTGCAATATCCCATTCGTCGCGTACGGATCCTGCATCGGGAGAACCTCGTCATGAAACTCATCACTGCCATCATCAAGCCCTTCAAGCTCGACGACGTGCGCGCCGCGCTGTCCGATATCGGCGTTTCCGGCATGACCGTCACCGAGGTCAAAGGCTTCGGCCGTCAGCGCGGTCACACCGAGCTCTACCGCGGCGCAGAATACGTCGTGGATTTCGTCCCCAAGACCCGCATCGAAGTGGCCGTGCGTTCCGACCTCGCCGATCAGGTGGTGGAAGGCATCGTGAAGGCCGCCAAGACCGGCAAGGTCGGCGACGGCAAGATCTTCATCACCGACATCGACCGGGTGATCCGCATCCGCACCGGCGAGACCGACGAATCGGCGCTCTGACCCGCATGCCGAAGGCCATCCGGCTGCACCAGACCGGTGGCCCTGAGGTACTGGTCCTCGAAGATTTCGACCCGGGTCCGCCGACCGCGGGCGAAGTCACGGTGCGTCACACCGCCATCGGTCTCAACTTCATCGATGTCTACGACCGGAGCGGTCTTTATCCGATGCCGCTGCCAGGTGGTCTCGGCCGCGAGGCGGCGGGCACGGTGGCGGCCGTCGGGCGCCGCGTGCGTGGCTTCCGGGTCGGCGACCGGGTGGCCTATGTGCTCGGCCAACCGGGAAGCTACGCGGATCTGCGCAATGTCGCGGCCGATCGCCTCGTCAAAGTTCCGCGAGCGGTCAGCGACGAGCAGGCCGCAGCGTTGATGCTCAAAGGGCTGACGGCGCACTACCTGCTGCGCCGCACCTACAAGGTCCGGCGCAACGACTGGATCCTCGTGCATGCCGCAGCCGGCGGTGTCGGTCTGCTGCTTTGCCAATGGGCGCGGGCGCTCGGCGCACGGGTCATCGGGGTGGTGGGCAATGCAGAGAAAGCCGCGCTCGCCAAGCGGCACGGCTGCCGACATGTCCTGCTGTCGGGCAGCGGTCCGCTCGCGCCCGAGGTGCGGCGCTTGACGCGCGGTGCGGGCGTCGCCGTGGTCTACGACTCGGTGGGCAAAGAAACCTTCACGGACTCGCTCGACGCTCTGGCACCGCTCGGCATGATGGTGACCTACGGCAACGCCTCCGGGCCGCCGCCTGCGATCTCGCCGCTCGAACTCGCCAAGCGTGGCTCGCTGTTCCTCACACGGCCGACGTTGTTCGCCTACATCTCCAAGCCCGCGGAGCTGCAATCCGCGGCACGCGAACTGTTCCGCATGGTGTCCTCGGGCAAGGTGAAGCTGCGCATCGGGCAGCGCTACGCGCTCGCTGACGCGGCGGATGCCCACCGCGACCTCGAGGCACGCCGTACGACCGGCTCGACGGTGCTGCTGCCCTGAGCGCGGCACCGGCTGCCGGCACTCGGCCGCTCCGCCCCCTCAGCCGATCGGCCCTTGGCCCGGCTTCAGCACGCCGATCAGCGCCGAGATCGCCACCCCCGCCCAGATGATCAGCACATAGGGGCGGCAGGCCGCCATCCCGTCGGTCATCTGTCGGTCGCTCTCCAGCGTCGGACCGCTGGCGGCGAGCGTACGGAAGCCCTCGATGAACGGCGGGATCTTCAGCCGGATCATGAAGCCGCAGAAGATCAGGAACGCGAAGATCAGCAGTTTCGCGGCGAGCCAGGGATAGGGCCGCAGCGGCCCTGTCGTCCAGTGGTAGGCGACCGAGACGACGATCGCTGCGATCATGAACACGCGGAAGTGACGGTCCCAGGTCGCGAGCCTGCGACCGAAGTCCGTGCCTTCTTTGGTGTGGATGGTGTGCACCACCCAGACCCAGAGCGGGCCGAGTGCGAGGATGGCGAGCAACTGCCATTGCGGATGCTCATAGCCGATGTAGTGTGCGAGTGCGCCGCCCACCGTGAGCGTCAGCGCGAGACAGTAGCGCGGCAACATGTCGAGGTTGATGAATATCTTGAAGGCCGTGAGCCGCGCCTCGCGCGAGAGCGTGGTGTCGGTGACGAACTTGCTGGAGTAGAACACCCCGGCATCACCGCCCAGCCAGTAGACGAACAGCAGGATATGCAGGTACCGCAACAGCCCGTGCGCGAGTCCGATCTCCTCGACCATGATGCCTCCGTGCTCAGACCGCGTTGCGGACCTTGATGCCCCCACGACGGATGTGACGACTGCGCAGCGAGGCCGTGGCGACGAACACCTCGCGCACGAAGAAGAACACCTCGCGCACGAAGAAGATGAGGCCGGACATCAGGGTGACCATGGCCACCGTGAAGGTGATGGCGATCAGCCGGGTGAGCGAGTGGGTCAACAGCGTATCGATGAACATCACGGCGATGAGTGCGCAGATGATGATCGCGGTGAGCGCGCAGAAGACGATCGCCCGTTGGATCAGCCGCGCACGGATCGCGAGCTGATCGCGCAATGCCGCGAGCTCGTCGGACTCGTCGGGACTTTCGGTCTCGAAGGCGACTTCGCGGGCGCGATCGATGATGCGTGCCAGACGCTGGGTCATCATCATCAAGAAGGTGCCGATACCGGCCAACAGGAAGGCCGGTGCCAGCACCTGCTGCACGACGCGTGAGATCTCGGTGTGGTGGAGTTCGAACATCGGTCGGGATTTTAGCCCTTTCCGGCGTCCTGCCGGTTGGTCTACGATCGTGGGGCGTCCGCCCCGTCCCTCACTGCCCCATCGAGGTCGCCATGAAAATGAGACTGCTGCCCGCTCTTGCTGTCCTGTCGATCACCCAAGCCGGATGCACCTCGACGGGCGGCTCAGTTGGAGCGGGTGCTGGAGCGGGTGCCGGGTCGTCCGCCGCCGCGACCGTCCTCCCGCCCACCGAGGCGCGCAGTCGGCTCGAGGCGAACCGTTGGGAGCTCGTCTATTGGGAGGGCACGCCGGTACCGCACGGTGACAACGGCGAGCCCGTGATCCTGACTTTCGCCGAGGGTCGGGTCAGCGGCCACGCGGGATGCAACCGCATGATGGCGGGGTATGAGCTCGGGCCCGAGGCCGGACGGATCGCCGTCAAGGCCCCGGTCACCACACGCATGGCCTGCGAAGAGGGCCGCATGGCGTTCGAGGCGGCCTTCACCAAGGCCTTCGGTGCGGCGACCGCCGTGCGCTTCGAGGGCACCCATCTACACCTCGATTCGCCGGGCGTGCCGAGCCTCAAGTTCCACCTGCGAGAGCTGCAGGGCCGCTAGAACGCCGGACGCTTGCCGCGCCTGAACGGGGCATCGAGCGCCGCGAGTTCGCGTGCGTCCCGCGAATACGGGTCCGGCTTGAACACCACGCTGCCGTCGTCGTCGCGGTCGGCGGTCCAATAAGATGATCAGCACCGGCACCTTCTTCGCGAGGCGCAGCGTGCGGGTGTCGCCGGCTGCCACGGCGGCATCGAGCGCCGCTCGGTCCCAGCGGACCGGGTCGGCCAGCAGCATCTCGGCAAGCTCCAACGGCCGCTCCGTGCGGATACAACCCGAACTGAAGGCGCGCACGGTCTCGTTGAACAGGGTTTTGCTCGGTGTGTCGTGCAGATAGACGAGGTGCGGGTTCGGGAAGTTGATCTTGACCACGCCGAGGGCGTTGTCGGGACCCGCATCCTGCCGCAGCATGAACGGGAAATTCGATGCGGAGTAGCGGCTGAAGTCGATGGCCGCCGGGTTGAGTTTGTTGCCGTTGCGATCGATCACCGACAGCCGCTTGCGCGTGAGGATGCTGCGGTCGTTGCGCCGCAGTGTGGGCAGGATGTCCTTGGCGAGGATGCCGGGCGGTACGGTCCAGGTCGGGTTGACGACGATGTTGTCGATGGTCGATCGGAACACCGGCGTCTCACGGAACGGCTGGCCCACCACCGCGCGGGTACGCCATCGCCGCTCGCCATCGACCAGATAACGAACCTCGAAGCCGGCGATATCGACCACCACCAGCGCCCCGTCGTCTTTGATCTCGTGCAACACCTGTCGCGCGCGCTCGAGGTTCACCCGCAGTTGGTCGACGCGCTGTTTCGCCGGCACGTTGAGCGCGCGCGTGGTGCTGGGGCCGAGCACCCCGTCGACATCCATGCGATGGCGGCGTTGCGCGTGCTTCAGCGCGGCCTCGAGCGTGGTGTCGAACAGTTCGGGTGTCGCTGCCGGGACGGTGGACGGTGCCGGGACGGTGGACGGTGCCGGTATGGACTTCGCGACGGCTGCGAGATCGCCGGTGATGGCGAGGCGTTGGCGCAGCACCGGCACCCGCGGATCGGTGGTGCCGACCTTCAAGGCCGGACCTTCAGGGATCGTCGGCCAGCCGCCGAGCGCCGCAAGGTTGCGATAGGCGGCGAGTGATTCGCGGCCGGCCTTGTAGAGCGGATGCTGGGGACGCGCCGCGGCGACGCTCGCGAGCAGGCGGTTGCGAGCGATGGCATCACGCACGAAGGTGACCGCATCGACCTCGCGGATGTCGCGGCCGCTGAAGTTCCAGTTCGCATCGAGCGATACCGGGTCGACCTTGCCGAAGTAGAGGTGGTAGAGCACGAGCGCATACGCATCGGTGGCGAGCAGATCGAGCTTCGCTTGGTCGATGGGTGGCAAAGGCTTGCGCTGCAGCAGCGCTTGCAGCGGCTTGAGGTGGTAGTCCTCCGGACGCAGACCATCGTCCTCGATGTCCTTCAGCACCTCGATGAGCGACACGAGACGCGCGCGGTCCCATAGCGGGGTGTACGCGTTCTCCGAATAGAGCTTGCCCAAGGTGCGTGAGGCGAACAGCGGTTCCCCATCGATGCTCACCGATCCGCCGGCGTTGATGATCTCGACGCGTTCGCGCAGCGCTTCGGTGACCGGATTGGCGGCGGGCAGCGCGGTCGCGGCGGGGCGGGCCAGCGTGGGTGGTGCAGGTTGCGGCAGGACTGGCTGCGCCGCGAGCGGCGAGGCGTACGCAAGCGTGGCGACGAGCAGCAATCCCCAGACCTTGGCGCGCAAGGCGAGGGGAGCGGTGGTGACGGCAGTGAGGGTGTCCAAAGGGGTTCCTGACGGTGAGCGGCGATGATGGGTCGCGCGCATCATACAATCCCCGACATGAAACCCGCCGATGCGCCGCATCTTGGCCCCGCGCTGATCGCCTGGCACCTGCGCAGCGGACGCCACGATCTGCCGTGGCAGCGAGCGCGCAGCCCTTACCGGGTGTGGGTCTCGGAGATCATGCTGCAGCAGACGCAGGTCGCGACGGCCATCCCTTACTTCGAGCGCTTCATGTTGCGCTTTCCGGACATCGAAGCGCTCGCGGCGGCGCCCATCGACGAGGTGCTGCATCTTTGGACCGGACTCGGCTACTACGCGCGGGCGCGCAACCTGCACCGCGCGGCGCAACAGATCCGCGACCGACACGGCGGCGAGTTCCCGGCCTGTTTCGACGAGGTCATCGCGTTGCCCGGCATCGGTCGCTCCACGGCCGGCGCGATCCTCGCCTTGTCCCGGGATGAGCGGCATCCGATCCTCGACGGCAACGTCAAGCGCGTGCTCGCGCGCTGCTTCGGTGTCGAGGGCAGCGCTGCGGAGCGTGCGGTCGAGCAGCGGTTGTGGGCGTTGTCGGAGGCCGCTACGCCCGCGGACGGTGTCGCAACCTACACGCAGGCCGTGATGGACCTCGGCGCGACCCTGTGCACGCGCCGCAAACCCGCCTGCGCGCTCTGTCCGTTGAGCGAGGGTTGCAGCGCGCGCCGCAGCGGTCGTCAACACGAGATCCCGGCGCCGAAGCCGCGCGCACGCGGTGCCGCACGCCCATCGCGGCGCTGCTGGATGCTGTTCGTACGGGATGAGCAGGGTGCGGTGTTCCTCGAGCGCCGGCCGGAACGCGGTATCTGGGGCGGACTCTGGTGCGCGCCCGAGTTCGCCTCGGCGAGCGCCGCGACAGCGTGGGCGAGCAGCCAGTTCCCCGCGTGGCGCGGCACGCCGCAGGCCCTCGCGCCGGTACCGCATTCGTTCACCCACTTCGACCTCGAGATCATGCCGCTGCTGCTCGACGGTGCGCCGGCCAGCGTGGAGCCTGCGGCGGGCCTCTGGTATAACCTTCAGGGTGCCGAGGGCCCCGCTGCGGTCGGTCTGCCGGCGCCGGTGAGGCAACTGCTCCAAGGGCTCACCGTCACGTTCCTGTGATCCTCGATCCTTCAGATCTTCGACAGTGAGGCAAGGCATGGCCGACGCTCCCGTCCGCATGGTCCAGTGCGTGGTGCTCAAGCGCGAGGCGCCCGGCCTCGATCGGCTGCCTTATCCCGGCGATCTCGGCGTGCGGATCTGGCGCAGCGTCTCCAAAGAAGGCTGGCAACGCTGGGTCGCCCACCAGACGATGCTCATCAACGAGAACCGCTTGATGCCGGTCGAGCCGAAGGCGCGCAAGTTCCTCGAGGGCGAGATGGAGAAGTTCCTGTTCGGCGAAGGTGCAGCCAAGCCCGAAGGCTTCGTCGCTCCGACATGAACCCGATCCTCTACGCCATCCCCATCTTCATGGCCACCGTCGTATTGGAGGCGGTGTTGGCGTGGCGGCTGCGCGGCAACCGGACCGCCGATGCCGCGGGTGGCACGCGCGCGATCTATGAGTTCGCCGATTCGGTCGGCAGTCTGCAGATCGGTCTCCTGAGCCGCATCGCGGCTGCCTTTCCGCGGCTGCTGACGGTCGGCCTCTACATCCTCGCCTACCAGCAGTTCGCGGTCGTGGAATGGGACAAGTCCAACCCGCTCGTCTGGGTCGCGGCGGTGGTCGTCTACGATTTCTTCTACTACTGGAAGCACCGTGCCAACCACGAGGTGCGGATCATGTGGGCGGGGCATGTCACCCACCACAACAGCGAGCACTTCAACCTGTCGACGGCGCTGCGTCAGTCCTCCACGACCTTCGTCTTCGACTGGATGTTCTACCTGCCCATGGCGGTGATGGGCGTGCCGCCCGAGATGTGGGTGACCGCAGCGCTCATCGACCTGCTCTACCAATACTGGACGCACACCGAGCTCATCGGTCGGCTCGGTTGGTTCGACCGCGTGTTCGTGAGCCCGAGCAACCACCGCGTGCACCACGGCCAGGACGATTACTGCATCGACCGCAACTACGGCGGCATCCTCGTCGTGTGGGACCGGCTGTTCGGCACCTTCGCCGACGAGCGTGACGGCCCGATCACCTACGGCGTGCGCACGCCGCTGCGCAGCGTGAACCCGCTGTGGGGCAATCTGCACTACTACACCGTCATCTGGCGCGATCTGCGCGCCGCCCGCGGGCTCGCCGCGAAGCTCGAGGCGCTGTTCGCGCCGCCTTCCGGCTGGCAAGGCGAAGGTCTCGCCGGGTTCGATGCGGCGGCGTTCCAGCGCCATGAAGTGAGCGTGTCGCCGGGTCTCGCCCGTTATGTGGGTGCGCAGCTCGTCGTCAGTCTGCTGCTCGCCTGCACCTTCCTCTACCTGTTCCCGCGCTGGGACGCTTGGCAAGGCGTGCTCGCGGCGGTCTGGATGGTCGCCGCGTTGGCGGCACCTGCGGGACTGATGGAGGGCCGACGCTGGGGACGCTGGCTCGAGGCGACGCGCTGGATCGTCGCGCTGCCGGTCGCCTGGCTGCTTTTTCTTTGACGCCTGCGTGAGCGGACGGATGCCGTCAAGATGACGCCGGACGCGTTCTCCGACCTCGTCCTCGCACTCGTCTGTGCCGTGCTCGCGCATCGCTGCCGCGCCGACGGCCGTGGCGGGGTGGGCGTCGCCTGTCTGCTCATCGGCATCGCCGCGCTGCTCGGCGTGTTGCGGTTCTCATCATGGGAGCCCTTGGCCACGGCGGTCGGTGGTGCGCACCGTTTCGCTTCGCTGGTGGCGGCCGTGGCCGGCTTTCCGCTGCTGGCGTTCAGTCTCGCAAGTCCCGGTAGTGCGCTCGCGCGCCATGCGGGCGGCGCCTGGTGGCTCGCGTTCCCGATCGGCGGCTTCGGCATCGCGGCGTGGCTGCTGGGCTTCAAGGCCTGGGCGCAGCTCGCGCCTTTGCTGAGCGTGTTCGCGATCGCGTGGGTGGTCCTCCGTCACGGTGGAGGCCGCAGTCGAGCGGCAGCGCTCACAGGCCTGCTGTTGCTGTTCGCCGGTTTCGCGATCGCCGCCGGCGCTTGGCCAACGGGCGGCGCGCTGCCTACGCTGCTGTCGAAGACCCAAGCGCTGCACTACGCGCTTGCAGGCGCGTTGTGGCTGGTCGTCGGCAGCGCGGCAGCGCGCGGTGTCGGTGGGGAGTGAGTACGCGATGAAGAGTTTCGTTCCGGGATCCTTACGGTCTGTCTTGGCCGCATCTGTGGTGGTAGCCCTCGGCCTCTTGCCGTCGTCCGAAGCCCGGGCACAGCAGCGGTCGCTGCTCGAATATCCGAGCATCCATTCGCCGCGGGTCGACCTCGACGGCATGGTGGTCAGCCAGAACGAGGCAGCCAGCGCCGTCGGCGCCCGGGTCCTTGCCGAGGGCGGCAACGCCATCGATGCCGCCGTCGCGGTCGGGTTCGCGCTCGCGGTCACGTTGCCGCGCGCCGGCAATATCGGCGGCGATGGCTTCATGACCGTATACCTCGCCGAGGAGAAGCGCGTCACCGTCATCGATTTCCGCAGCGTGGCGCCGGGCGCAGCGAAGCTCGGGATGTTCGTCGATGCGGAGGGACGCGAACTGCGTGACGCCTCGGTCGGCTACCGAGCGGCCGCCGTCCCCGGCACCGTGGCTGGTCTTTGGATGGCGCACGGGAAGTACGGCCGCAACGCATGGTCGTCGTTGGTCGCCCCGGCGGTGGCCCTCGCACGCGATGGCGTCGCGCTGAGCGCCGACGAGGCCTTCGTCTTCGGGTGGGGGCGCGAACGATTGAAGGCCAGCGCCGCGGCACAGTCCGCTTTCTTCAAGGCCGACGGCACGGCCTACCGAGCGGGAGAGCGCCTGCGCCAACCGGACCTCGCCTGGACGCTGGACCAGGTCGCCACGGGGGGCGCCGATGCGTTCTACACCGGGGAAGTGGCCACGCGCATCGAGGCGGACATGCGTCGCCACGGGGGGCTCATCACGCGCGAGGATCTCGCGGCGTACCGCGCCATCGAGCGCGAGCCGTTGGTCGGCACCTACCGCGGCCACACCGTCTACACCCCGCCGCCGGCGAGCGGCGGCGCGGCGCTGCTTCTGATGCTCAACATCCTCGAGAATTTCGAGGTCGGCAAGATGGCCGCGGGATCCGCGGACTCGTTGCACCTGCTCGCCGAGACCATGCGCCTCGGCCATCGCGACCGGGTGCGACACCTGGGTGACACCGGCTTCGCGACCGTACCGGTGAACGGCATGACTTCGAAGGCCTATGCCGCCCGCCGTGCGAAGCTCATCAGCCTGCGCCGAGCGAGCGCCGACGGGGATGTCACCGCGGGTGATCCCTTTGCGTTCGAGAGCCCGAGCACCACGCACTATTCCGTCGCCGACCGTGAGGGCAATCTGGTGTCGGTCACTTACACGCTGGGGTCCGATTTCGGGTCGGGCGTCGCCATCGAAGGCGGCGGATTTCTGCTCAACAATCAGATGGACAACTTCAGCCATGAGCGGGCGTTCCGCGCGGCGCAGCGCGGCGAACCCGAACCACCGAATGCCATGCAACCCGGCAAGCGGATGATGTCCACGATGATCCCGACGCTCGTGTTCCGTGGCGACAAGCCGTGGCTCGCGGTCGGCACGCCGGGTGGCGGCCGGATCATCAACACGGTGCTGCAGGTGCTGGTGAACGTCATCGACTTCAAGTTGAACATCGACGAGGCGACCCACCAACCGCGTATCTCTCAGGGCGAGGGCGCGCTTGAGGTCGAACCGAACTTCAATCCCGATACGCTGGCGCTGCTGCGGCGCAAGGGCCACAAGATCCGCCAGAGCGAGACGATGGGAAGCGCGCAGTCGATCGCCATCGAGGGCGACTTTTTCCTCGGCGCCGCTGACCCGAGGCGGCCCGGAGCGGCGGCCGTGGCGCCTTAGGCGACCGCGGTCGAGCGGCGAAAAACCGCGTCTATTCAGCGGCTTGCCTGACTACCCGCTTGACGCGCCGCCGTCGCGCGAGTCTAATTGCGTCCCCCCGTTCGGGGTCTCTGCTTGCCCGAGGCCGGGTAGCTCAGTTGGTAGAGCAGCGGATTGAAAATCCGCGTGTCGTTGGTTCGATTCCGACCCCGGCCACCAT
>CALGVD010000120.1 GCA_937920275.1 uncultured Pseudomonadota bacterium | reverse complement strand
CCGTTCGCGATGAACTGCTTGACGCTCTCGATCGAGTGGAAGCGGCTCTGCACATCGCCGACTTGGCGTTTGTGGAACCAGTCAAGCGGTAGGCGCAAGAGGTGATGGAAGACCTTGGCCTCCATGTCGAACGAGAGCGCCGAAGACACGAACTGCAGGGTGAGGCCCCGAAGCGCCGTCGCTGCGACGCTGAAGAGCGTCACCATCGCAAAGCCTGCGGCGATCGCGGTCAGGAACCCGGCATCGCCCTTCAAGATCGCCTCGTCGATCACGAACTGCATGTAGAACGGGCCGGCAAGCACGCAGATCTCGATGACGAGCGACAGCACGATCGCTTGGATGAGCCCGCGCACGGTCTCAGGGGACAATTTGGCAAGCGTCGAGAGCTTGAGCAGGTTCTTCTCGCGCTTCTTCTGGAAGCCGGTGGCAGGCGACACCTCGAGCGCGACCCCAGTGAAATGGCGGGAGACCTCCTCGGCCTTCACGAACCGCGCGCCGAGCGCCGGGTCGTGGATCTCGATGCCGCCTCTGGCGATGCGCTTGAGCACCACGAAGTGCGCCATGCCCCAGTGCAGGATGGCGGGCGCCCGCAGGTCTTTGAGTTCCTCGACCTCGCAGCGCAGCGCGCGGCTGCCCATCCCCATGCGGCTTGCGGTGTCGATCAGGCTCTTGAGCGTCGCCCCCTTGAGCGAGATCGAGAACTGCCGACGGAGCGTGGCGAGGTCCGTCTCGTAGCCGTGGAAGCCCGCGATCATCGCAAGGCAAGCCAGCCCGCACTCCGCGCCTTCGGCCTGCCGGATGAGCGGCAGCGGCCGAAAGCCCGAGAAGCGCAGGAAGGGGGACATCAGCGCAGCCCGCTCACAGTCGGCCCCGGATAGCGAGGATCGGTTCGAACAACCACTCGGCGAAGCTGCGGTGTTCGAGGATGATGTCGGCGGTGAGCGCCATGCCCGCCGAGAGATCCATCACCTGCCCGAAGGCGAGCATGTCCTGCCGGACGAGGCGCACGGTGACCCGGTAGACCGGCTCGCGGAACTCTTCGCTGCGAAGTGCGGCGTTGACTTCCTGCGGCAGGAGGACCGTGGCACTGACGGCCTCGACGGTGCCCTGCGCCGCACCAAATCGTTGATACGGGAACGCGTCGTAGAGCAGCCGCACCTTTTGTCCCGCGCGGATGAACCCGATCGCCCGGGAAGGGACATACACCTCGGCGGTCAAGCGCGCGCCGCTCGGGGTGAGGGTCATGAGCGGGCGGGAAGGGTCGAGCGACTGGCCGAGTGCAACCTGCACGCCGCTCACCCGGCCCGATACCTGCGCGCGCAGTTCATAGCCCCGGGCGGCTTCGGCTTGGGCGCGACGCTGGCTGAGCGAGGCGAGCGCGGCCTCGAGTT
>CALGVD010000119.1 GCA_937920275.1 uncultured Pseudomonadota bacterium | reverse complement strand
GCGGGCTTGCCGACCGCGATGCCGACCAGCGGATCGAGCTCGAGGTCGATGAGGCCCTCGACGGGGTTGGCGTTGGTCACGATCACGCGCACCGCAGCGCCGATCGCGAGCCGCCGACCTGAACGCTGCCCGACCCAGGCCTGGCCGCCCCGCTCCTGCACATAATCGTCGTCGCGCAGCGCCTCGATCCGCAGCAGCCCGTCGATGTTGATGCCACGGAGCTGCACGAAACAGCCGTACTCGACCACGGTGGTGATCAATCCCTCGAAGCTTTGGCCGAGCCGCTCCCGCAGATAGCTGCACTTGAGGAAGGTGTCGACGCTGCGATCGGCCTCATCCGCACGCTTCTCGAGCTTCGAGAGCTCCGCACCCGACACCGCGAGTTCGGCCTCGCCATGGCGTCGGCCGCTCGGATCCCCCGCATCGAGCACCGCTTTCAGCGCACGATGCACGACGAGATCGGGGTAACGACGGATCGGCGAGGTGAAGTGGGCGTACTCGCCGAGCGCGAGGCCGAAGTGTCCGATGTTGAGCGGGTCGTAGACCGCCTGCGGCATCGCCCTCACGACCAGCGACTCGATGAAGGGACGGTCCTCCGACTTGCCGAGGCGTTCGGTGATGCGGCGCAGGTCGCGCGGCTTCACTTCCTCCGGCAGTTCGGCCTCGATACCGAGCGAGGCGAGCGCCGAGAGCAAGGTATCGAGACGCTTCTCCTCAGGCGTGCCGTGGACGCGATAAAGACCACCCGCCTGCCCTTGCTTGAGCGCACGGGCCGCCGCGACATTGGCGAGGATCATGCATTCTTCGATGAGCTTGTGCGCCTCGTTGCGGCTGTACTGGCCGATGGCTCGGACCCGCTCGTTGCCGTCGAATTCATAGTTGGGCTCGCTGCTCTCGAAATCGAGCGCCCCGCGCCGATGGCGCGCCTTGAGCAGCGAATGGTAGAGATCGACCAGCGGCCGCAGCGCCGGCAACAGCGTTCCGATCGCCTGCTGGGCATCCGGCCGACCCTCGAACAGCGCCGCGTAGGCTTGGTCGTAGGTCAGGCGCCGATGGCTGCGCATCACCGCCGGGTAGAAGCGGAAGTCCTGCAACAGACCCGCCTTGCTGACGCGCATGTCGGCGGCGAAGCACAGTCGATCGACCTCGGGTTCGAGCGAGCACAGATGATCCGACAAGGCGGTCGGCAGCATCGGCAGCACGCGCCGCGGGAAGTAGACCGAGGTGCCGCGCTCGCGCGCCGCGACATCGAGCGGTGTCCCGGGGCGGACATAGTGGCTGACATCGGCGATCGCGACGATCAGGCGGAAACCCTGCGCCGTCGGCTCCGCGTAGACCGCGTCGTCGAAGTCGCGCGCGTCGGCGCCGTCGATGGTGACGAGCGGCAAGGTCCGCAGGTCGACGCGGCGCTCGGCCTCGCGCGGATCGACACGCTCGCCGTATCGCTCGGCCTCGACCAACGCATCACCCGGGAAATCCACGGGCAAAGAATGGCGCGCGATCGCGCTCTCACAAGCCATCTCGAGCGGCCGTTCGGGATCCAGGCGGCGGGTGATCTCGGCGGTGGCGCCCTGATGACCGTCCGGATAACGGGTGATCCGCGCGATCACCCAGTCCCCGGCGCGGGCTTCCCCCGCCTTGCCGGGCGGGATCAGGCAACGGAGGCTGAGCCGCCGATCGACCGAGTGGACGAACAGCGTCCGACCGATCGCCTCGACCGTGCCGAGGAAGGCGGTGACGCCGCGTGCCAGCACCGCCTCGACCTCACCGGAGAGCCGCCCGGTGGCGTCCTCCCGGACCCGCACCCGCACCCGGTCGCCCGCCGTCAGACCCGACATCTGCGGGGGCGGCAGGAACACGCTCTGCTCCTGACCTTCGACCTTGACGAAACCGAACCCTGACCGATGGGGGCTGACCAACCCTTCCATGCTGCCGGCGGCGGTACGACCCCCGCTGGCGGAGCGCTGTGGCCCCCCGTGGCGTGTTGTACGGGGCGCATTGCGATGAGGGGGGGACGGGGGCACCTTGGAGTGGGCACGGCCGGTTGCGGACTTGCCCTTGCGGGCGTGGCGTTTGGTCATCCTTGCATCGTCCCAGAGGGGGGGGCTGCGCACAAGGCGCGAACGCCGCCGCCAAGCGGGCTGGCGTTGACAGTCCGGGCGGTGCTGCGTACATTCTCGCGCCCCCCCTGCCCGGGTGGCGGAATTGGTAGACGCACTAGTTTCAGGTACTAGCGGGTAACTCCTTGGAGGTTCGAGTCCTCTCCCGGGCACCATCTCTCCCCCTCCACCGACCCACCACGCTGAGGTCGGGCGGGGACACGGCCGCCGCATCGGCGAGGGACTCTGGCATCCTCCTACCGATGCCACACCTTCACCGCTCGATCGCCTTGCTCGGGCTGCTTTTGGCCGCCCTCGCCCCCAGCGCCGCCTTGGCGCAAGGCCAAGACTCCACCGCCGGCGAACGCAACCTGCGCATCATGGCCGAGCTGCTGCCCGGCGTTTACGACAACGCCAATCAGGCCTACTTCGACGGTCGCCGGAAACTGCCGCTGGAGGACCGCCACGCGCGTATGTCGACCACCATCACCCGCGTCGAAGCCCCCGCCTTCGGACGCTATGCATTTCTTTGGGTGAACCGCACCGACACCCCGCAGGGCAGCGTGACCTCTTCGCGCATCGCCACGCTCGCCGCAGGCCCCGGTTCCGACGAGGTGACCCTGCGGCACTACCTGCGCATGTCGGGCGAGATCCGCTCGGACGAACTCGCAACGCTGAAGCCTGGCGACCTCCGCCGCACGGAGGGTTGCGATTACCACTTCGAACGCCGCGCCGACCACTTCCGCGGTCTACAACGCCCGAAGACCTGCCGCTTCGATTGGGAAGGCTCTGCGGTGTACACGGACAACGAGATCTCGCTGTCGCGCGACGATCTCTTCGTCCACGACCACAAATACCGGATGTCTGATGGCAAGCGGATCACCGGTGTCGCCTCGGGCGATCCGTATTGGCTCGAACGCGCACGGATCTTCCATTGCTATGCGGATGTACCGGGCGTCGGCGGCGGCGGCGATATCCCCTTCGAGCGTTTCGACCGCTTCACGCTGCACGACAAGGGCGCAGTGCACTGGTTCCGCTCGACGGCCCACCCGGAGCGCGGACTCGAGTCGCGCGAGATCGGCCTGATGCTGCGTGCCGTCACCTGGCATGTGCTCAACGAGTCGAACGACAACTTCAACCGAGACTCGCTGGTGCTGTCGGTGATGGAGAGACTGGCGGACGGCAGCGTCAAGGAGCATGGCTACGCCTTCACCGACCCGAAGGCCGACCGCATCGCCATCAACCTCAAGTGGATGCTCGGCAACTGCGCGTTGACGCCGCGCGACCAGGCCCGACCGGAGATGTGAGGCGCGCGGCGCGGGTGACGACCCCTCAGCCGCGCGCGACATCCTCCACGGTGAACCGCAGCCCGGCGTGCGCCTCGAGCCGCTGCACCAGGCGCTCACCGAGTGCCGTGGCGGGCGTATAGAGCCCGCCGGGCAGCGCATCCTTCGGCAGATCGAAGGCGAGACAGGCCGCCGCTTCACCCAGCATCTTGGCGGTGGAGCCGTAGCCCGGGTCGCGATCGCCGGTGACCTTGCCGCGCAGCTCGCGCCCGTCCGCAGTCGTGCCATGTAGGCGGAGGTCAAAGAAACCGCTGGCCTGCGCCGCCGGGCTCGGCCCCTCGCCCGGCTTCGGCAGGACGAAGCGCTCGAGCAGGCCGCGGGTGGGTCCGAGCGCTGCGCCGACCATGAACGCGCCGAGACCGAGCGCCGTACCGCTCGCCGTCAGTCGCCCGCGCAGGCCGCGCCCGGTGAGCACGCCCTCGTCGTAGCGGAACCCGCGGCCGTAGGGATAACCGCCCACGGCGTTGGAGCGGTGGACGATGCGGGTGTTGATCCCCGCCATCACGAACGGCGCCGACCAGCTGCCGAAGGCCTCGTCGTACACCGCGCCCGACACGTTCGGCTGCCGGGTGGCGAGCGGCTCGGCACCGACGCACAAAGAATACGGGTTCGCGAGTTCGCCGCGCAGCGCGGGGTCCTTGCGGACTTCTTTGATGACATTGAGCAGGCTCGCCACGGTGCCGCCCGAGGCGCCGCCCCGCATCTTCTTGACCCGCAGGCGCACGCGCTCGAGCGGCTGACCGTAGCGCTGCACGGACTCCCGCTGCAGCACCTGGACGCCGAGATCGGACGGGATCGAATCGAAACCGCAGCAGTTCACGATGCGCGCACCGCTCGCGCGGGCTGCGGACTCGTGCCGCAGGATCATGCGCCGGATCCACTGCACCTCGCCGGTGAGGTCGCAGTAGTCGGTGCCGGTCGCAGCACAGGCTGCGACCAGCGGCTCGCCGTGCAGCGCATAGGGGCCGACGGTCGAGACCACGACGCGGGTGGTCGCGCACAGCTTGCGCAGACCTTCAGCATCGGCGGCATCGACCACGATCGTGGGGAGCGACGGCGTGCCGAACTCCGTCTTCAAGGCCTCGAGGCGGGAGGCCGAGCGGCCGGCGATCGCCCAGCGCAGGCCGCCGTCCGCCGCACCGTGGCGGTCGAGCAGGTAGCGGACGAGGATGCGGCCGACGAAGCTCGTGGCGCCGAAGACGATGATGTCGTACATGGTGCCCTCCCGGGGCTGGATCAGAAATTGTTGAGCGCGGTGACCTTGCCGTCGGCGCCGAACCAGACCCAGCCGCTGCCGAGCATGGCGCCCTGGTCGCGAACGAACATGTAGCGCGGGGTGCTCTCGAGGATGGCCCCGACGAACTTCGGCGTGAACACGGCATCATAGACCGTGAGCAGGTCCTTGGGCCCCGTCAGCCGACGGACCTTGCCGTCGAGGGTCACAGCGGTCGGGTAGCGGACCTGCGCCGCGACGGTGGCCCGGTCGCCCGCCTTCACGGCGCGCCAGAAACGCGCTGCGCCGCGGTGCACGACCTCGTCGTCGCGCACGCCGATGGTGCCGTAGCGGTGCTTGAGGCTGCCCGCGGTCGCGCCCTCGGTGCCGAGGTAGACCGACAGGCGCTCGGAGGAGCCGACCTTGCCCCAGCTGCCGACGATCACCTCGCAGGCGAGTTCGCTGTCGCCGTAGCGGCCCTTCGGGTCGCGGGTCACGAACTCGCCCTCGAAGCGCGCCGTGACGCGGCCAGCCGCATCGAGCTCATCGAGCACGACGGTCTTGCCGCCGTCGATGCGACCGCGCAGGCGGATGTCGCGCAGCTGGCTCCGGTAGGTGTAGACGCCCTCGAGCGTGTCACCGGAGAAGACGAGCGTCATGCGGACGGGGTATTTCTCGGCGATCGCGCCGTCGAAGTTCCAGAGATAGCCGGGCTCGTTGCGCTCGCACGCAGCCGAAGCCGTGGGCGAGACGCTCAAACCGAGGAGGCCCGCCGCGAGCACCCAGAGCACAGACAGGGGATGGAGGGCCCGGCTCCGGCGGCTCATCCGAAGGGATGTCGGCGGATGATGGTCTGGTCGCGGTCGGGACCGGTCGAGATGACATCGATCGGCACGCCGACGAGTTCTTCGATGCGGGCGAGGTACGCCCGCGCCTCCGGCGGCAGGTCCGCCTCGCGGGTCACGCCGAGCGTCACGCCCTTCCAACCCGGGATCTCCTCGTAGACCGGCTCGACATCGGCGAAAGCGTCGACGAAGAGCGGTGGCTCCGAAGAGACCTCCCCTGCCGCGCGGTAACCGACGCAGATCCGGATCGAGTCGAACCCGTCGAGCACATCGAGCTTGGTCATGCAAAGACCTGACACGCTCGAATGGATCACCGACCGCCGCAGCGCGACCGCATCGAGCCATCCGCAACGGCGACGGCGACCGGTCACTGCGCCGAATTCTTTGCCGACCCGTTGCAGCGTCTCACCGGTCTCATCGAAGAGTTCCGTCGGGAACGGCCCGGCGCCGACCCGCGTCGTATAGGCCTTGACGATGCCGAGCACGTAATCGAAGTTGCAAGGCCCGATCCCGGTGCCGGTGCCGGCGTACCCGGCCGTCGTGTTCGAGGAGGTGACGAAGGGATAGGTGCCGAGATCGACATCGAGCATCGCGCCCTGTGCGCCCTCGAACATCACATTGGCGCCCTGCGCACGCAGTCGTTGCAGTTCGAGGGTGACATCGACCACCAAGGGACGGATGCGCTCGGCGGCGGCGAGGTGCGCATCGAGGATCTGCTGGAAGTCGACCGGCGGCAGCCGGAAATAGTGCTGCAGGACGAAGTTGTGGAAGTCGAGGATCTCGCCGAGTTTGGTCGCGAAACGGGCGGGCTGGAACAGGTCGGCGACGCGCAATGCGCGCCGCGAGACTTTGTCCTCATAGGCCGGACCGATCCCGCGACCGGTGGTGCCGATGGCATCCGCGCCGCGGGCTTGCTCGCGGGCGCGGTCGAGTGCGACATGTGAGGGCAATATCAGCGGGCAGTTCGGTGCGATGCGCAGCCGATCGAACACCGGCACGCCGCGCGCCACCAACATATCGGCCTCGGTGAACAGCGCCTCGAGCGAGAGCACGACACCGTTGCCGATATAGCAGGCGACCTGCGGACGCAGCACCCCCGACGGGATCAGCGACAGCACGGTCTTCTCGCCGCCGACGATGAGCGTGTGCCCGGCGTTATGGCCGCCTTGGAAACGGGCGACCGCCGCCGCGCGCTCGGTCAGCAGATCGACGATCTTGCCTTTGCCCTCGTCACCCCATTGGGTGCCGATGACGACGACGAACCGGCCTTGAGCCACGGGACGGGGACGCTACGCTTGCGGGTCGTGTCAGCGGTTCGCGCCGCCACCCGGCGCGCGCAGATAGCGGAAGAAATCGCTGTCAGGGGAGACCACCATCAGGTCCCCTTCCTTGCCGAGCGAGTTCTTGTAGGCCTGCAGGCTGCGGTAGAACGAGTAGAACTCGGGGTTGCGGCCATAGGCCGCGGAATAGAGCGCTGCGGCCTTCGCATCACCCTCACCGCGCATCTTGAGGGCGTCACGCGCCGCCACCGCCAGCAGCTCCGTGCGCTTGCGGTCGGCCTCGGCGCGGATCCGCAACGCCTCTTTCTCGCCCTCGCCGCGCAACTGGCGTGCGAGCCGGCCGAAGCTCTGCTGCATGCTGGCGTAGACGCGGGACTCGACGTCGGGCGGTAGACCGATCTTCTGCACCCGCGCATCGATCAGCTCGAGACCGAGACTTTCAGCGCTCTTGCTGGCGCGGTCGAACATGTCGCCGGTGAACGCCGTGCGTTCCGCGGAGACGATCTGCTGGAGCGTGCGCTGCGCGACCGCGTTCTTGATGCCGTCTTTGACGATATCGGAGAGACGCTGGCCGGCTGCGGAGGTGTCGGCTCCGAAAGCCTGGGCATACCGACCGGCATCCTTGATGCGCCACTTCACGTAGTAGTCGACGATCAGACCGCGGTTCTCGCTGGTGAGGAAGGTCTCTCCCTCGAAGCTCTGCGAGACGGTGCGCTTCTCGAACTTGCGGACCGTGTCGATGGGCCACTTGAAGTGGAACCCCGGTTCGTAGCCGGTTTGGATGATCTCGCGGAACTGCGTGCGGATCGCGACCTCGTTCTCCGAGACCGTGAAGACGCAGAAACTGAAGGCGACACCGATCGCGACGGCGACGCCGATGAGACGCTGGAGGGTCTGGGTCATGTCAGCGCTCCGTCCGGTTGCGGGGATCGGCGGCCGCTGCGGCCTCCGCGGTCTCGCCCCCCGAGGCGCCGCCTCGCGATGCGGTGACCGAGACTTCGTCGTTGCGGCTGCGTTCGACCAGTTTATCGAGCGGGAGGTACAGCATCTGGTTGCCACTCTTGGTGTCTACGACCACTTTACGGGAGCGCGACATCACCCCCTCGACCGACTCGAGGTAGAGCCGTTCGCGGGTCACACGCGGCGATTTTTCGTACTCGCTGACGATCTGGCTGAAGCGCGACGCCTCACCTTCCGCCACCGACACGACCTGGGCGCGATAACCCTCGGCCTCTTGCAATTGACGCAAGGCGGCACCCTCGGCGACCGGCAGGATGCCGCTCGCATAGGCCTCGGCTTCCTTCACGAGGCGTTCCTTGTCAGCGAGCGCTTTATTCGCGTCCCGCTGCGATTCCAGCACATCCGCCGGCACCTGGATGTCGGTCAGATTGACGCTGGTGATGAAGATGCCGGCGCCGTACTGATCGAGGGTGCGCTGGATGAGATCTTTGGTGCGGGTGGTGACCTGTTCGCGATTGGACACGAAGATGGTGTCGAGGGTGTTGCGCCCGACGACCTCGCGGATCGCCATCTCGCCGACATCACGCAGGGTCTGGTCGGGATCTTTGACCCGGAACAGGTACTTCACGGGGTCTCGCAGCTGGTATTGCACGCCGAGCGACATGTCGATGAGGTTGATGTCCTGCGTCAGCACCTTCGCGGTGTAGTTGACGCTGCTGACCTTCTGCGTATTGACCTTCGTGAGGCGATCCATGGGCCACAGGTGGAAGCCGAGCCCGGGTTCACGCACGGACACGAGCTTGCCGAAGCGCTGGATGATCCCGCGCTCGGCTTGGTCGATGGTGAAGAAACTCTGCCAAGCCCAGAAAAGCGCCGCGACGCCGAAGACGATCAAGAGTTGTTGACGGCTGTCGCCGGCCGGTTCTTCGCCTCCGGTCGATCCCGCACCACCACCGCCGCCGCGCAGGATCTGCTCGAGCTTGCGTTGGAAGTTCTGGAAGGCGTCATCACCTTCTTTGGCGGGACGCTTCCCCCAAGGGTTTTTCGGACTGCCGCCAGATTCGTTCCATGCCATGAGAGTTCAAACCATCGGAGGGGAAGTTGATTGTAGGTATCGCTCGCCAGTGGCACAAGGTTGCTGTGCATCTAAGAGGTCGACCCCTGATCTTGCCGCAAGTTCCAAGGCCTCGTGGTCAGGCAGTTGGACCAGCCACTCGAGGCCGCCATCGGGCAGCACCGTCTCGCTGCGGATCACCCCCGCGGCATACAGCCGGGCGCGCAACGCCCCCGCCTCGCGCGCCGGCACCCGCAGCACCCGCAGCCGCGCATGGCGCGACAGACGCTCCGCGACCGCACCCAGCAGCCCTTCGAGACCTTGGCTCTGTACCGCGGAGACCCAGACCGAGGACGGCTGGCCCTCCCCGTCCCGCTCGACACGCGGCGTGTCGCCCAGGCGGTCGATCTTGTTGTACACCCGGATCTGCGGCAGATCGCCGGCACCCACCTCCGCGAGCACGGCGTTGACCTGATCGATACGCTCCTCGCGCCGTGGATCGCTGGCATCGATCACATGCAGCAGCAAGGTGGCCTCGCGGGCCTCGGTGAGCGTCGAACGGAACGCCGCCACGAGTTCGTGCGGCAGTTCGCGGATGAACCCGACGGTGTCGGCGATGACGATGGGACTGCCGCCCGGCAGTTGCACGCGCCGTACCAAGGGATCGAGGGTCGCGAACAGCTGGTCGGCGATGTAGGCGTCCGCGCCGGTGAGGGCTCGGAACAGGGTCGACTTGCCGGCATTGGTGTAGCCGACGAGTGCCACCGACGGGATCGGGATCTCGACGCGGCGCTGACGGCCGGTCTCGCGCTGCTGCTGCAACTTCTCGAGGCGCTTCGAGAGCACTTTGACGCGTCCGCCGAGCAGGCGACGATCGGTCTCGAGCTGGGTCTCGCCGGGACCGCGTAAGCCGATGCCGCCCTTCTGACGCTCGAGATGGGTCCAGCCGCGGACGAGGCGGCTCGCGAGGTGTCGCAACTGCGCGAGCTCGACCTCGAGCTTGCCCTCATGGCTGCGGGCGCGCTGGGCGAAGATGTCGAGGATCAGGGAGCTGCGGTCGAGCACCCGTACTCCGACGAGTTTTTCGAGGTTGCGCTCCTGACTCGGCGAAAGCGCGTGGTCGACGAGCACCACCTCGGCGCAGGTGTCCTCGACGATGACGCGGATCTCCTCGGCCTTGCCGCTACCGACGAAGAACCGCGGATCGGGACGGTCGCGACGACCGGTGACGGTGGCCGCCGCCACGACGCCGGCGGACTCGGCCAGCTGCACGAATTCGTCGAGGTCTTCTTGCTCGACCGGCATGCCGAGCCCGAGCCGCACCAATACGGCTCGCCCGCCTCCGCGCGGCCGATCAAACACGGGTGGCGATCATCAATCGGGCATGGCCGGGTCGACGCCGCCCTCGGGCGGCTCTTCGGGCGACGGCAGCCGCACATTGCGCGCCGGCACGATGGTCGAGATGGCGTGTTTGTAGACCATCTGGTTGACGGTGTTGCGCAGCAGCACGACGAACTGGTCGAAGGAGTCGATCTGGCCTTGCAGCTTGATTCCGTTGACGAGATAGACGGAGACGGGAACCCGCTCCTTGCGAAGCTGGTTGAGGAACGGATCCTGCAGGGACTGGCCTTTGGCCATTTCGGTGCCTCCTCGGCGAATGTCGTTTTTGGATACCGCAGCGGATGGCACTTCTGCTGCGGTATCTATTGTTATCAAGACAAATTTACCATGCCATTAGTTCCCTAGACAAAGCGACGGCACCCGGCCAGCAAGGCGCTCAACCCTCCGTCAGGGCTCTGCAAGGCGGTGGGGTCGAGGCGATTCCAGCCCGGATCGCCGTTGATCCAGGTCAATTGACGCTTGGCAAGTTGACGGCTCGCGGCCACCGCCCGCTCGACCGCTGCCGCCAACAACTCGGGCGACTGCGGGCCATCGAGATACTGCCAAAGCTGTCGGTAGCCGACCGCGCGCAGCGAGGGCGATGCGGCCGACAGCGCGGGCCGCGACCGCAGGGCGCGTACCTCCTCGAGCAATCCCGCCTGCATCATCACGGCGAAACGCTCGGCGATGCGCGCATGCAGCGCCGCACGGTCCGTCGGCACGAGCGCCCAGCGCTCGAACACGAGGCCGTGCGCAGGACGGGTGTCCTGCTGCCACTCGCTGATCGGTCGGCCGCTGAGGAGATACACCTCGAGCGCGCGTTGGATGCGCTGCGGGTCGTTGGGATGGATGCGCGAGGCAGCCGCCGGATCGATCTTCGCCAGTTCCTCATGCAAGGCAGGCCAGCCGAGCGCCTCCGCGCGCGCATCGAGCCCGGCACGCACACCGGCATCCGCTCGCGGCAACGCCGCGATCCCGCGGAGCAAAGCATTGAAGTACAACAGGGTGCCACCGACCAACAGCGGCAACCCGCCCCGGCTACGGATGTCACGGATGGCATCGATCGCATCGGCGACGAACTCCCCGGCGCTGTAGGTCTGTTCGGGGTCACGCAGGTCGATGAGGTGGTGCGGGACCGCAGCACGCTCCGCCGCCGACGGCTTGGCCGTACCGATGTCGAGGCCTCGATAGACCTGTGCCGAATCGACGCTGACGATCTCCACGCGCTGGCCTGGCGCAAGCGCATCCGCGAGCGCGAGCGCGAGCCCGCTCTTGCCGCTCGCGGTGGGGCCGCAGAGCAGCAGCGCATCGATGGCCGGGGCGGCTGCAGACACGGGCCTTGACCGCGCGCTCAGCGGCCGCGCAGGAAAAGCTGATCGAGCTGCGCGAGTGTCAGCAAGGTCCAGGTCGGTCGGCCGTGGTTGCACTGCCCCGCCCGTTCGGTGGTCTCCATGTCGCGCAGCAAGGCGTTCATCTCGGGCAGGGTCAATCTGCGGTTCGCGCGGATCGCGGCCCGGCAGGCGATGTTGCCGAGCAAGACATGCGCGGCCGCCTCGAGGTGATGTTCGCCGCGCTCCTCACGCAGGTCTCCGAGCACCTGCCTAACGAGCGGCTCAAGATCCGTCTGCGCGAGCAACGCCGGCACCGCGCGCAAGGCGAGCCGCCCGGGCGCCAGCACGCTGAGATCGAAGCCCGCGGCGGCGAACTCAGCCGCGTGACCCTCGAATGCCTCGGTCTCATGGGCCGCTGTCTCGATCACGAGCGGCTCGAGCAAGCGCTGCACTGCGGGACGGCCGCCGAACCCACGCTTCATGCGCTCGTAGAGCACGCGCTCGTGCGCGGCGTGGGCGTCGACCAGCACCAATCCCGCTTCGCTCTGCGCGAGGATGTAGACGCCGTGCAACTGCGCCACCGCGACGCCGAGCGATCCGGCGCTCACGCCCATCCCTAGCGGCGGCGGGGCGGCGCCGTCGCGGACTGCGGGGACGCCTAGCGGTCCCGCGCTTGGCCAAAAACCCGGCGCGGCCGTTGCGAACTCGAACGCGCCGGACTGGGTCGTCCCGGACTGGGCCGTCCCGGAATCGCCCGGGGTCGCGCCGCTGGCCGCTACGCCGAGCGCTGCGGGCGAGGCGGTCGGTGCCGCCACCCCGGCGCCCACGCCGAGCGCGTCGTGCACGGCGCGGAACACGAAATCGTGCACCTGCCGTCCGTCGCGGAAACGCAGTTCGAGTTTCTGCGGGTGCGCGTTGACATCCACCCATTCAGGTTCGATGTCGAGGTGTAACAGGTACGCCGGCTGTCGTCCGTGGTAGAGCACATCGCGGTAGCCCAAGCGGATCGCGTTGGCGAGCAATCGATCGCGCACCGCGCGGCCGTTGACATAGGCGAACTGCTGATCGCTCGTCGCACGCGCCGCCTGCGGCTGTCCGAGCCAACCTCGCAGCGAGACCCGACCGGCCTCGCGATCGATCGGCAGCGCGCCGTCCATGAACGCCTCGCCCATGATGGAGGCGATGCGGGTCCGCTGCAGGATCGGCGTGTCGGCGAGCGGCGCATCGATGAGAACCCGCCCACCGTGGCGCAAGCGGAACGCCACATCGAAGCGTGCCAACGCGAAACGCTCGACCAGCCGGGCGATGTGCCCGAGTTCGGTGGCTTCGGCGCGCAGGAACTTGCGCCGCGCCGGCAGATTGAAGAAAAGGTCGCGCACTTCCACCAAGGTGCCTTGCGGCTGCGCCGAGGGGGCCGTCGGCTGCATCTCGCCACCGTCGATCCGCAGCTCGGCGCCGCGCGCCGCGCCGACGACCCGCGAGGCGATGCGCAGGCGGGCGACCGAACCGATCGACGGCAGCGCCTCACCGCGGAAACCCATCGAGCGGATCGCCGCGAGGTCGAGGGCGGTCGAGATCTTGCTGGTCGCGTGCCGTTGCACCGCGAGCGGGAGCTCATCCTCCGGGATGCCGTGGCCGTCATCGAGCACGCGCACCAACGACATGCCACCCGCTTCGCAATCGACCTCGATGCGGCGCGCGCCGGCGTCGAGGCTGTTCTCCACCAATTCTTTGACCAAAGAGGCCGGGCGTTCGACGACCTCGCCGGCGGCGATCTGGTCGACCAGCGCGCTCGGCAGCAGCCTGATGGGCACGCGCGCTCCGGCTCTACAGACGGCCGGCGGCCGGGGTCGGACCCGTTGCAGGCTTGCCGCCCGCCTCGGCCGCGCCGTCGCCTCCGGACGCCAGCACCGTCCGCCCCGCTTCGCGCTCGAGCGCGAAGCGCGAACCATCGGGCGGATGGTCGATGAAGTACTGCCGCACGCCATCGAAGATCGCTTCGGCGAGCGCGGTGCGCCGCTCCGGGATGCCGAGCAGGCGCTCGTCCACCGGGCTCGAGATGAACGCGGTCTCCACCAGCATCGAGGGGATATCGGGGCTTTTGAGGACCACGAATCCGGCTTGTTGGACCTGCGGCTTGCGCACCGTGTTGACCTGTCCGAGCGATCGCAACACCCGCTCGGCAGCGGTCATGCTCTGCCAGATCTGCGCACCCTGCGTGAGATCGACGAGCACGGAGGCCAACGAAGGATCTTTGTCGTCCAATGAAACCCCGCCCACGAGGTCTGCCGCATTCTCTCGGTCGGCGAGCCAACGGGCCTGTTCATCGGTCGCGCCCTTGTCCGAGAGCACATAGACCGATGAGCCGGTGACCTCGCGGTTGGGGACGGCATCCGCATGGACCGACACGAACAGCTGCGCCCCCGCGGCGCGCGCGCGGCGCGTCCGCTCGCGAAACGGCAGGAAGAAATCTCCGTCACGGGTCAAGACCGCGCGCATACCGGGCTCGCGGTCGATACGCGCGGCCAGTTGCTTGGCGATGTCGAGCACGACGACTTTTTCTTGGGTGCCGCCGGGACCTATCGCGCCGGGATCCTGACCGCCGTGACCCGGATCGATCGCGACGACGATGACGCGCCCGGTAGAGGGCGGCGCATGGGCGGCCTTGACCGGCTTGAGCGCCACCGGTTGCGGCGCGGAGACCTCCGCCACGGGGACGGGATCTTCGCCTGCGCTCACCTCGAGCACCAACCGCTGACCGAGCGGATCGCGCGTCAACGAGGGCTGCAGCGTGGCACGGGCTCCGGGCTGCAACTCGACGACCACCCGCAACACGCTGTCGGGCTGCTTACCGGTGCGCACGCCGACCACGCTGCCTTGGGCGGCGGGCATCGCTGCGGTCACGCCGGTCACCCGCTCCAGATCGAGCACCGCCCGGCGCGGACTCTCCAAGGTGAAGAACCGATGCGGCGCGGAGTCGCTGAGGTCGAGGAACACACGGGTGACGCCCTGCTCGGTGACCACCCGGACCGTCTGCAACTCACGGGCGTCGAGCGCCGCGGGGCGCAGGAGGAGCGCGCAGACCGCGAACGGCACGAGCACCCAGCTCAAGATCGAAGCGCGCAGGTTCATGGGGCGATACTGTAGGCTTTTTGGGGGAATATATTCAACAAAATTAGAGACCTGTGACCGACAACTCAAAACGGCCGGATCGACTGAAGGGCCGTCAGCCAGGCCAGGCCTTGGGGGCTCTGGGCCTGCAACGAGATCTGGTGTGCGGGCTGCCGAGCCTCGAGCTCGAGCTGTAGGTCGGGCGCGGGCAGCTGCGCGCCACCCCGCTCGGGCCATTCGATCAGCCAGACGCTCTGCGGCAGATCATGGTCTCGCAGACCGAGCGCGAGCACTTCGGACGGGTCGCGCAGACGATAGAGGTCGAGATGCAGCACGGTCCAGGGCGAGAGGCCATAGTGTTCCATCAGTCCGTAGGTCGGGCTTCTGACAGCGCCGGTCGCACCGAGGGCACGCAGAAAACCACGCACCAGCGTGGTCTTGCCGGCGCCGAGGTCGCCGCTGAGATGGACATATAAGGCCCTCGGCACGGTGGGCGGTATCGTCTGCGCCAGCAGGGCACCGATCGTCTCGGTGAACGCCTCATCGAGGGAGACGATCGCAAGCGTCGTGGCTGCCGTCATGTGCGTAAGACCTCTGCCATCGCAGCGGGCAAGGCGGCGGCGATCTCACCGGCCAACACCCCCCGCCCGGCGTCGTTGGCGAGCCGTTCGCCTGCACGGGCGTGCAGCCAGACCGCTGCCACGGCGGCACCCCATGGATCACCTGACTGCGCGAGCAGCCCACCGATCGCCCCGGCGAGGACATCACCGGTACCGGGCGCAGCGAGCACCGGGTGACCTCGGTCGCAGACCTGGGACACACGGCCCCGCTGGCCCACCAAAGTGCCTGCGCCTTTGAGCACCACCACCGCCGCGTGCCGATCGAGGAGCGCGCGCAGGGCCGCCGGGCGATCCGCCTGCACGAGGGACGCCGTGCCTCCCAGCAGCCGCGCCGCCTCGCCCGGGTGGGGCGTGAGGACGCAATTCGCGGGGACCTCGGTGAGCGGGAAAAACAGCGCGTCGGCGTCGAGCACCGTCGGCCGTCCGCTCTCCCGCACCGCCGCCAGCAAGGCCAGCGCCCAAGGGTCTCGGCCGAGCCCGGGCCCGGCGACGATGACATCGGCGACGGCGAGCAACTCCGCCAACCGCGACGCCGCCGCGACGGGATCGAGCGGCAACGGTTGGACCATGAGTTCGGGACGGGCCGCCACGGCAGCAGCCGATGCCGCTGCGCAGGCCACGGTGACCCGGCCCGCACCGACGCGCAGCGCCGCCTCACCGGCCAGCCGAGCCGCGCCCGCCATGCCTTCGCCACCGCCCACGATGCACACGCGCCCGCCCTGCCCTTTGTGGGCATCGCGACGACGGAGCGGGATCACCGCCCTCACCTGCGCCGCATCGATCCGCTGCCAGACGACCTCTTCGGACGGCAGCGGTGCGACCTCGAGCGTCGCCAACGCGACACGCCCGGCGTGCTCGGGGCCCTCGCCGAACAGCAACCCGGTCTTCAAGGCGATGAACGTCACCGTGACATCGGCGCGCACGGCGACACCCAGCACACGGCCTGAATCGGCGCAGAGGCCTGAGGGCACATCGAGCGCCAACACCGGCCGTCCCGATGAGTTGATCGCCGCGATGGCTGCCGCGATCGGTGCGCGGACCGGTTCGACGATCCCGATGCCGAGCAGCGCATCGACGATGACATCGAGCGCGGGCGCGACATCGGTGCCTGCACCTGCACCTGCACTGGCACCGCAGGGGCCCGCCGCAGTGCCGAGACCGCGGTTGGCGTCGAACGGTGTCGCCGGCACGCCCGCTGCCAAAGATTCCGCGGCGGCCGCTGAGGCTTCACCCCGCAGCCCCTGCGGCGGATGCGTCCAACTCACCCGTGCATCGAGACCCGCTGCACGACCGAGCGCCGCCATCATCCAGCCATCGCCGCCGTTATTGCCGCCGCCGCAGAGGACCGTGAATCCGCGCGCGCCAGGCCACTGCTCGCGCAGACGACTCAAGGCTGCCTGCGCCGCACGCCGCATCAGCGTCAGCCCATCGACACCCGGTGCGGCGAGCGCACGACGCTCCAACGCCCGGACCTGCGCGACCGACAGCAACGATACGGGGAGTTCCATCGGCATGAGTATACTGGGGGCATGCCCGACCTTCCGGACATGCAAGGGCTGCGTGACGGACTCGAGCGGCTCGCAGCGGGCCTCGGGTTCTCCGCTCTCGGCGTCGCCGACATCGCGCTCGACGAGGATGAGCAGCATCTGCGTCGCTGGCTCGAGCAAGGCCGTCACGGCGCGATGCACTACATGGCACGGCACGGCATGCGTCGCGCACGACCGGCGGAACTGAAGCCCGGCACGATACGCGTCATCAGCGTGCGCATGGACTACTGGCCGGCGGAGGCCACCCCCGCCGAGGCCGTGCTCGCCGATGCCGAGCGCGCCTATGTCTCGCGGTACGCGCTGGGACGCGACTACCACAAGCTCCTGCGCAACCGGCTGCAGCACTTCGCCGAGCGCATCGAGGCGCAGATCGGTCCATTCGGCTATCGCGTGTTCGTCGACTCCGGCCCGGTGCTCGAGAAAGCGCTCGCCCGCAACGCCGGCCTCGGTTGGATCGGCAAGCACACCAATCTCATCGCGCGCGAGGCCGGCTCATGGTTCTTCCTCGGGGAGTTGTACACCGACCTGCCGTTGCCCGCCGACGGCGCGGCCAGCAGCCATTGCGGCAGCTGCGAGGCCTGCATCCCCGCGTGTCCGACCGGAGCCATCACCGCGCCGTGGCAGCTCGATGCGCGCCGCTGCATCTCCTACCTCACCATCGAACTGGCCGACGCGATCCCTGAGGAGCTGCGACCCTTGATCGGCAACCGCATCTACGGCTGCGACGACTGCCAGTTGGTGTGCCCATGGAACAAGTTCGCGCAGGCCGCGGCGCACCCCGACCTGCAGAAAGTGCGTAACGGCCTCGATGATGCGCAGCTCACGACGCTCTTCGCGTGGGAAGCCGAGGAGTTCGAGGAGCGGATGCGCGGGTCGGCGATCCGCCGCATCGGTCACGAGCGCTGGCTACGCAACATCGCCGTCGCGCTCGGCAACGGCCCACCGACCGAGGCGGCGCGCAGCGCGCTGGAATCGCGGCTCGAGCATCCCTCGGCGCTGCTGCGCGAGCATGTCCGATGGGCGTTGGCGCAGCTCGAGGAGCGGCGCAGGACGGCGGTCACAGCACCGCGTGACGCAACGGATTGAAGTAGAGCCGACCCTTGCCCATGCGCTGGATGGCGCCCAAGAGCTCCGCGTAATCGAGGTCGTTGGCGACGGGGTCGAGGGTGGCCGCGTTCACGATCAGCAGCGGCGCCTGCTCGTAGTCGTGGAAGAAGCGCGCATAGGCCTGGTTGAGCTTCTCGAGGTAGGCCCGGTCGATGAGCTGCTCCATCCGGATCCGCCGCCGCGAGATGCGCTCCATCAACACATCTACCGGTGCCTGCAGATAGATCACGAGGTCGGGCTTCGGCGGATCGATGACGAGCCTCGAGTAGACCTGTTCGTACAAAGAATACTCGGCATCCTCGAGCGTGACCCGGGCGAACAGGCGGTCCTTCTCGAGCAGGTAATCCGCCACCCGCACCGGCGCGAACAGGTCCTGCTGACGCAGGCCCGCCAGCTGCTGCGTGCGCTGGAAGAGGAAGTGCAGCTGCGCCGGCAAGGCCGCACCGATCGGATCGCGGTAGAAGCGTTCGAGGAAAGGGTTGCTGTCGGCCTGCTCCAGCACCGGCTCCGCACTCCAGGTGTCGGCGAGGCGGCGCGCGAGCGTGGTCTTGCCGACCCCGATCGGACCTTCGATGACGACGAAACGATGCTTCGGGGCGGGCGTCATAGGACGGTCGGTCTCAGGTAAGGCGCCGTGCTCCGCGATCCTCGACCCGGGCCGCCAGCGCTCGCACGCGACCGAGACCCGGCACCCAAAGATCCGGTGCGATGTCCTGAAGAGGATACAGAACGAAATCCCGCTGCGGAATGCCCGGGTGCGGAACCGTCAATACTTCATCGGCGATCTGCGCCGTCCCGTGCACCAACAGGTCGAGGTCGATCTCGCGCGGCCCCCATCGCTCACGCGGCGGACTGCGGCCGAGCCGCTGCTCGAGCGCCCGCAACGCCGCCAGCAATTCGTGCGGCGCAAGCGAGGTCAACAGAGCGGCGACCGCATTGACGAAATCCGGCTGTTCGACCGGCCCGAAAGGCGCGGAACGGTAGAGCGGTGAGGCGCAGAGCAGCCGACAGTCCGGCAGACCCTCGAGGGCTGACAACGCGGCGCGGAGCCGTGCCGACGGGTCGCCGAGGTTGCTGCCCAGGCCGATATAGGCGGGTTGCCAGACCAGGTCAGACACGCGGCAGGACGGTCAGGCCACTCGGCGGAGGGCTCAGGCCCCGGAGGAGCCGCCCCGTCCACCCCGACGACTGCGGCCGCCACGACGACGCCGGCCACGACGCGGGCCGTCACCGTCCCCGCCTGCTGCCGTATCGTCACCGCCCTCGCCAGGGCCTGCGCCCTCTTGAGCCGCCGAGGCGCTCATCTGTGTGCGCTGTGCGGGGGACGCCGCCTGGAGCTTGCCCCACCATTCGACGATCGCCGGATCGGCCATCCCGAAGTCGGCGCGCAACTGCAGCAGGTCGAAGGCCGCCCGCAAGCGCGGGTGTTCCAGGGTGCGAAGGGCACGCCGGCCACGCGGCGCTTCGAGGCGCGGTTGCATGAGGAACATCTCTCGTACGCCGAGCATGAAACGACGCGGGATGGCGATCCGTTGGCAGATCGCCCGCGCGACATCGTCGAACGCATCGAGGATGGTGGAGGTGTCGTGCCACATCCGGCGCGGGGCCTGCTCGATGCGCAGGCCGATCGGGCCGTACATGAAGAGCGCGAACAGGAACACCGGCGACACGGGACGATCGGCGCGGACGCGTGCGTCGGTGTCGGCGAGGCCGCGCAACAACATCTGTTCCGGCGGACTTCCGGGGTACCGGCGGGAGAAGTCGGCGACATTCGGCAGCAGCATCTCGAGCAGGCCGTGCGCACGCAGCACTTCATAGCTGCGCACACCGTGACCGGTGAGGAACAGCTTCAGCGTCTCGTCGAAGAGACGGGCGGGCGGGACGCCGCCGAGCAGTTCGCGCAACCGCTCGACCGGCTCAGCGGTCGCCGGATCGAAGGAGAAGCCGAGCTTCGCCTCGAAACGCGCCGCACGCAGCATCCGCACCGGATCCTCGCGGTAGCGGGTCTCGGGATCGCCGATCAGGCGTAACCGTCGGGCCTGGACATCCTCGAAACCGCCGCAGTAATCCCACACCGAAAAATCGGCGATGTTGTAGTAGAGGGCGTTGCAGGTGAAATCACGCCGCCAGACATCCTCGTCGATGCTGCCGTAGACGTTGTCGCGCAGGATGCGACCGCTTTCGTCGACCAACCGTTCCCCGCCCTGGCCGCTGACCATGCCGCCGGAGGCCGGATGCGCACCGGTAGGCTGCGGGACATAGTGCGGATCGATGTTGCCGTTGATGTCGCCGTTCGCGTCGCGGGCGATGCCGTCATCCTCGTACCCGTCGTCGGCGTCGAGATCCTCATCGTCGAGGATCGAGGGGTCCACGATGTCCTCCTCGGTGTCATCCACTTCATCGGCGATCGGCGGACCGCCCGAGGCGCGGAAGGTCGCGACCTCGATGATCTCGCGACCGAAGAAGACATGGGCCAAACGGAACCGTCGGCCGACCAACCGGCAGTTGCGGAAGAGGCGCTTGACCTGCTCCGGCAACGCATCGGTGGCGACATCGAAATCCTTGGGCTCCAAGCCGACCATCAGGTCGCGGACGCAACCGCCGACCAAAAAGGCCTCGAATCCTGCCTCGCGCAAGCGATAGAGGACCCGCAGGGCCTCGGGCGAGATCTTCGAACGGGAGATGGGATGACCATCGCGCGGTATGACACGCGCGAGGCGGGGGACGGCCTCTGTGGAGGCTGGGGATTGGTTCAAGAGTGGCTCGTTTCCGCTTGAGGTATCGGGGCGGGCGCATATAATACCGCGCCCTGACCTCCCGCACCCGGCTCACGCTCCTTTCGTCTAGAGGCCCAGGACATAGCCCTCTCAAGGCTGTAACACGGGTTCGAATCCCGTAAGGAGCGCCACTCTCCCGAAGCGAACGGTCTCACGCGCCCCCCGGGGGCGCGTCGGGCTGCCGCTCCGGCACCGCTGCCGCGAAGGCCTCAAGCGCGAGACAACGCGCCTCGATGGCTGCGATGCGCGGAAATCCGGCCGGATCCACCCCGAAACGCCGTGCCGCGTAGCACTGCGGCACCAGACACGCATCAGCGAGCGTGGGCACCTCGCCTACACAGAAGCCGGCGTCCAAGCCGGGGCTGGCCTGCGCCGACTCCTGCAACGACCGCTCGACCGCCGCCATGCCTGCACCCACCCAACGCTGCAGCCATGCCGCGACGCGCTCGGGCGGCCAGCCGCCTTCATCCCGGAGGTACTCGGTGACCGACAAGTTCTGCAGCGGCTGGATGTCCGAGACGATCATCTGCGCAAGACCGCGGACCCTCGCCCGCTGGAACGCATCTGAAGGCAGCAACGGGGTCGCCGGAAAGCGCTCTTCGAGCCACTCGAGGATGGCCATCGATTGGACGATCACTTGCCCCTCGACCACCAAGGTCGGCACTCTGCCGCCCGGGTTCAATCTCAGATAGTCCGCGCGCCGTTGATCGCCCCCGTCGCGCAGCAGGTTGATCGCCACATATTCATAGGGGATCGATTTCAGGCCGAGCGCGATGCGCACTCGATACGCAGCCGAACTGCGCCAATAACTGTAGAGCTTCATGGGGGGCTCCCGCAGGCGTGGGTGGACTCGGACGGGCGCCGTGCTCTGCACGACGCGCGCCGCAATCTATCACCGACAGTGCGGGGGCGGCACCGCTCTGGACAGCGGCGCGACGGGCCTATGGGATCAACTGGCGTTGATCGGCGCCTTTTGGCTGTGGATGAGGAAACCCGCCAGCAGCATGATGTTGAGGACCAGCAGCACCCGGGTATCACCCGAGGGCGAACCGACCACGACACCGGCCGCCAAGTAAGGGATGAAGGTCGCGAAGAATGCTTGGGGCGCGCGCAGGGAGCCCCGCCCGTTCGCCCATCGCCGCCATGCCAGAATGAAGTTGAAGCAGCCCGCGAGATACAGCAGGGCCGCGAGCAGGCCGCTCTCGACAGCGATCGGGGACTTGCCCAATACGACCATCAGACCGGTGAGGCCAGAGACGAAGGCGCCTACGGTGAGGTAGGCTCTGAGCACCAGATCTTCCCAACGATCAAGGTTCCAGATGGCTTTGTTCGACATGGTCGTTCTCCGACAAGATTACGTTGCAGACCGCATTCAGGGTCCGGCGTCTTATTAATACGCAACCCCGACGCCAGACCGGACATGACACCTGACCAACGCACGCAAGCCATCCTCTCAAGCCCCAGCTACCGCCTCGCGGTGGAGGACGGCGATTTCCTCGAAAGCGATGGCGCCCGCGCCATGCGCCTCGCGCTGGAGTTCCAGCGCGCCGATTCCTATCTCCGCTCGTACGGCATCGAGAGCACGGTGGTGGTCTTCGGCAGCGCCCGGGTGCCCGCACCGGACGCGGGTGTCGAGGGCCATCCGCTCGCGGCTTGGTATGAGGAAGCGAGACGCTTTGCCCACGCGCTGAGCGTTGGGGCCACCCACTCACCCGGTTGCCACCGATTGGTGGTCGCCACGGGCGGGGGACCGGGGATCATGGAGGCCGCGAACCGGGGCGCGAGCGAAGCCGGAGCGCCCACCATCGGCTTGAACATCCGTCTGCCTCGCGAACAGGTCCCGAATGCCTGGATCACACCGGGGCTCGCGTTCCGGTTCCATTACTTCGCCCTGCGCAAGATGCATTTCCTGTTGCGAGCCCGCGCTATGGTCGCCTTCCCGGGCGGCTTCGGTACGCTCGATGAGGTCTATGAAGCGCTGAACCTCATCGCGACCGGCACCATCGAAGCGATGCCGATCGTGCTGGTCGGGCACGAGTATTGGTCGCGCATGCTGGATCTGGAATATTTGGTGTCGCAGGGGCTGATCAGCCCCGCCGAGGCCGCCTTGGTGCATCATTGCGAGAGCGGCGCGGAAGCGGCGAGTTTGGTCCTCGCGCGGTGCGGATGCGCGGATAGCCCGCCATCGCCGCGCTGAAAAAAGCCTCGGCGGTTACGGCAAAGGGATTGGGTCCTGCGCGGCTCGAACGCGCGACCAACTGGTTAAAAGCCAGCTGCTCTACCGACTGAGCTAAGGACCCCCAAACCGGCGGTGCAGATTCTACCCGAAGCGCGTGCGGTAGAGGGTGGGGTCAGGGACGCCCGCAGCGGCGAAACCTTCGCGCCGCAACCGGCACGACTCGCAGCGACCGCAGGCCGCCCCCACCGCATCGGCCTGATAGCAGGACACCGTCATCGCATAGTCCACACCGAGCGCGATACCGCTCTGGATGATCTGCGCCTTGGTCATCGTCACCAACGGCGCGAGCACCGTCACGGGTCGACCCTCGATGCCGGCGCGGGTGCCGAGCCGCGCCACTTCGTTGAAGGCGGCGACGAACGCCGGGCGACAGTCGGGGTAGCCCGAATAATCGACCGCATTGACGCCGACGAACACGGCCTCGGCCTCCAGCACCTCGGCCCACCCCAGCGCAAGTGCCAGCAAGAGCGTGTTGCGCGCCGGGACATAGGTGGATGGGATGCCGGTCGATGGGATGCCGGACGCCGCTGACTCGGGGACGGCGATATCCGGGTCGGTGAGCGCCGAACCGCCGATGCCCGCGAGGTCGACGCCCATCACGCGATGTTCCACCGCGCCGAGCGCTTGCGCGACCCGCGCGGCCGCAGCGAGCTCCGCCGAGTGGCGCTGCCCGTAA
The DNA here is from genome assembly GCA_937920275.1 of uncultured Pseudomonadota bacterium. Lineage (GTDB taxonomy): Bacteria > Pseudomonadota > Gammaproteobacteria > Steroidobacterales > Steroidobacteraceae > UBA964. The sequence continues at coordinate 1,253 of CALGVD010000119.1, read as the reverse complement.
TGCACCGATAACGCATGGCAGACCCAGCCTGCGCTGCGCGCTTGCGCGAGCACCGTGGCCGAGTCGAGGCCACCCGAGAGCAGCACCACTGCACGTCGAGCGCTCATCGTCCCGGCTGATCTCCCCAAAGATATTTATGGAGCTGCACCTGGAACCGGACCGGCAACCGGTCCTCGAGCACCCAATCGGCGAGGTCACGGGCCGCGAGGTCGGCGTGGCTCGGCGAGAACAGCACCGTGCAACGCTCGGCGAGCCCCCGATCGCGCAGCTGCGCGCGGCTCCATTCGTAGTCCTCCCGGTCGACGATCACGAACTTCACGAGGTCGGTCGCCGCGAGTCCGCTCAGCTCGTCATATCGGTTGCGCGCCTCTTCGCCCGAACGCGGCGTCTTGACATCGACCACCTTCACGACGCGCGGATCGACCGCGGCCAGCGACATCGCACCGCTGGTCTCGAGCGAGACCCGCCAGCCGCCATCGCAGAGCGAGGTGAGCAGCGCCGTCACTGCAGGCTGCGCGAGCGGTTCGCCGCCGGTCACACAGACATGGGTGACCTCGAGTTCGCGCACCCGCGCGACGATGTCGTCCAACGACCACCACTGCCCGCCATGGAAAGCGTAGGCCGTGTCGCAGTAACCGCAACGCAACGGACAACCGGTGAGCCGCACGAACACCGTCGGGATGCCGACGGTATCCGCCTCGCCTTGCAGCGAGCGGAAGATCTCGGTGATCTTGAGACGCGCGGCGGCGGCCATGCTCAGGGCTCGGTCATGTTCAGGGCGCCGTCGTGAGCAGGGCGCGGGCTTGACGCGCCGGCTCGCCGTCCGGATAGCGCTCGAGCAGCACGCCCACAGTCGTCCGTGCGTCGTCCTGACGGCCGAGTTGTACCTCCATCTGCGCTTTTTTGAGCAGCGCGTCCGCCGCCCGGCCCGCATCGAGCGTGCCGGTCGCGAGCGCAGCCGTGAACGCATCGATCGCCCGCGCCGGCTCGTTCTGCAACAGCAAGCTGCGGCCGAGCCAATACCGGGCGTTGGTCGCGAGCGCATGGTCCGGATAACGCGTGATCATGTCCTCGAAACCGGCCACCGCCCGCGGGTAGTCGGCGGCCCGCAGCGCCTCGAAGGCGAGCTGGTAGCGTTGCACCGGGCCGAGCGTGTCCGGACCCGACGCCGCCGCAGCAGCGACGGCGGTGGGGGCGGCCGCCGCGGCGACGACGGGGGCAGCAGCGACGGGCGCAGCAGCAGCGACGGGCGC